>CAYREE010000048.1:0-14934 GCA_964423225.1 uncultured archaeon
ACAACACCATTGTTCTCGATACTTGTTTTCGTTTCAATCGGCGAGATAAAAGCCAATACATTCACTCCAGAAAAGATGTTAGGTAAGACAATAAAAAGTAAAAAAGATAATAGTGAAAGAGTACTCATGAAAGTCAGCTCCCTATAGTTCTTAGAGGCCATAACTGAAAACAATGCAAAGGAGATTAATGTTACTGAGATGACTGTGAAGATGTAAAAAACTTTTAACACATCTAATCCTTCAGCTAGATAAAAACCATAGGTTAGGTTCGTTAATACCATTATTGAAAGATATGGTAGTGATTTCCCTGCAAGGATGTCAAAGCTTCTTATAGGGGCTGAAAAGAGTGTCCAACCCGTCTTTCTGACCCTCTCTCGAGCAAATGATAGTGTCAATAGTATCGATAATAAGATTGAGACTGATACGACTGCCATATTCTGATAGATGGATTTGAATGCGAATGGGATCTCCCATTCTTCAGGTAGTGTGAATCCAACATCATCATCCCCGTCTTCTTCCACTATTTCATCTGGCTCATTCTCGCTGAGATACTGTGAGATATTCAACTTCTTGACCTGTTCTATATCCAGGATGTTAATGCCATCAATACTAGGATCTCCTGTTATTATGGAATCTTGGTCGATATGCCTGATTCTATTGCGGCTTATCGTCGGATCTCTGAGATTGTCATAATCAATCTCGAATTCTTTGGTCTTGATCTTTACAGGAAGTAGTATGCCGTCAAGGCTCTCGTTGACATCAGCCATCTCGAAAATCAAATCTCTTGTCTTACCTATAATAACTTGTTTCATACGCTTCAATGCTGAATAAGCCTTTGGATTTTTCTCATACTCAAATCTGATCGATTCTTCAGATGTATATGCGAAAACATCGATTCTTCCAGCTTTCACCTCATTCTTCGCCTCTTCTGTAGAGTCGAATTCAATGATATTTATCGAATAATGGGTGTAGTTAACAAGCGGACTACCCTTTAGAATACCGATCTTATATAGTCCAAACGAGCTTGGAGCATCCATTAAACCATCTTCAGTATGGGATATCATTGAAAAAATCAGTAGAATCCCTGCAAAAATCGCGAATTGCTCGAAATAATTACCGGAATACTGTTTTAACTCATGTTTCGCGATATACAACAAAGATAACATCAGGAATCATATTTATGATTAAAGTAAAAAAATGCTTTAAATGATACAATCCTAATTGATAATTAATAAGATGGATAATACAATACGAAACGAGTCTGAGACTTTAGGTGTGATTTTAGAAAGAACTGCGGCAAAAATAGATTCATGTGAACACGAGGACGCGATAAACCTTACGTCCGGTGTCATGGAGAAAACAATAGGACGAGGACTACACTTCCTATATGATGAATTCCGAAATATGATTAAAGATATGGATAAATTCGATGCTGTCGAGAAAAAAGCTGTTTTAACCAATCTTAAAATCCATCTTGAAGGAGATACAAGCAACATAAGCGAAAAACTATTAAATACGCCTACAAACGAGGTTGTGGCAGCATTAAGTGCTGTTGTACAAGCGAAAAAACTATCTGAATATACTATGGGTTCTAACGCATCTTCTCCCGATGTTTTCCATGATATAGCGGTTAAGGCAGAAGCATTGGGAAGATACTATATGAATGATCGGGTATGGGATGGGCCTAAAACAGATTCTACGGGTGTTGTGATGGCTGCTCTTATGATCCAGGGAAAACCGTTTCCAGTGGTCCTTGACGAAGCTTTCAATGATCCTAATATAAAATATGATAAGTCCCACATCCATGAACAGGAAGAATTATCTCTTGCTGAAATATCGGACTTAGTGGCATTAAAGGATTAAATAAACTTTTTTTTTAAAATGAAGTTTACGTGGACTAAAAAGATTGGTTTGATCCTTTTGATTTCTTCTATTATCTCCTATTTTTTTCATTTTCTTGTGTTCAAAGACATTCATCACATACTCATCTATGGTATTGGAGACCTTGCATTTTTACCGATTGAAGTCTTGTTGGTCTCGATAATAATCCACCGGCTTCTCGAGGAGAGTAAGAGGAAGGCGAGGCTGGAGAAGCTTAACATGGTTATCGGAGTTTTTTTTAGCGAGGTAGGTATCCCTCTTATGGCCTTTCTATCCAATCATGATCCGAAATTAGATAAGATCCGTAAGAAATTGATTGTGACTGGTGATTGGACTGACGAAGAATTCAAAAAAGTACATAAGCGGTTAAAGGATTATAATTATGATATTATTATTGAGCGTGTTGACTTAGAGCATCTTCGTACGATACTTCTAGATAAGAGGAATTTCCTCTTGAGACTTCTTGAAAATCCGACTCTATTAGAACATGAATCATTCACAGATTTATTACAAGCTGTCTTCCATCTTGAAGAAGAATTGAATCATAGAGTGGATATGAAATGTATACCTGACACGGATTGTGAACACATTGAGGTTGATATTAACAGGGTATATGGATTCCTAGTCAATGAATGGCTTGATTATATGAAACATTTAAAGGGGAATTATCCGCACTTGTTCTCGCTGGCAATTAGGACTAATCCTTTTGATAAGGATGCTTCTCCAATAGTGGACTGAATCAAATATACTTGATTATCGCAACTATTAGGATGAAGGATACGACAATAACCAGTATGACATAAGGATTTTTCAGTAAGGCTAATACGTTTTCAGCATTATTCTCTTCAACAGCTCCCACCCCGATATTCTTTGATACAAAAGTAAGGTTTAGTTGTCTACAACATTCGTCTTCTGCATCTATATTGAACTTACACTCACCAAATGGTGTGATAATCCGGTTATCATCAACTAGACCATTGTCATAGTTCGGATAATAATCCACCCAACCGTTAGGAAGAGTGTAATTGATATTACCATCACCTCCCCAATATCCTGCACAAGACCTCGTCTCGTTTTTAATGGCGATACCCCACGACATGGGATTAGCGTAGACAATCGAAGCTAATGACAAAACAGTTAGAAAGCCAATCAACCCCCAGTTGGATGGTTTCACGATAGATTATTTATTTTACCTGGTAATAATTAAAATAATGAGTGGAATAAGCTAAAACACTCTTTAAACATCAACGGAAAAATGATTATCAATGAATGAAGTATTCCTTATCATTCTTGGCTTGTTTGGTCTGACCTGGGGGAGTGATTTTGCAGTGGAAGCTGCGAGGATGATGGCAAAGAAGCTCAGGGTTTCAGAGTTGACTATTGGATTGACTATTACTTCCATTGGAACATCATTTCCAGAGATCTTCACGAATGTGATGAGTGCGATATCTACAAGACGTGGTTTGGATGCATCGGGTATTGCTGTTGGTAATATTATTGGTAGTGATCTTGCTCAGATCACACTTCTTCTTGGGATAACTGGATTTATTGCAACATTGACGATGCCTAAAAAGGCTTTGAGGCGTGATGGATTCATGTTGTTTATTGCATTGATATTCATGTATCTCGTGTGTGTGGATGGAATTGTTACTATGGGTGAGGGTTTCTTATTGATACTGACTTACATAATCTATCTGATCTATCTGATAACTCAGGAAAAGATCGTTAGTACTGAGGATGATGGCGGAAAACGTGATTTTAACGTCTTTTGGGACGTCTCTAAAGTTGTTGTCGGATTGATAGTTATTATCTTTGCTGCAGATCTTCTAGTTACAAATGGTGTTTTATTTGCCAGAGACTGGGGTTTTTCGAATTCGGTGATAGGTTTATTCGTTGGTCTTGGGACTAGTCTACCCGAGCTTTCAGTTGCCTTACGTGCTATCTCTAAGAAGGCGGGAGAGTTATCCTTAGGTAATCTTATCGGTAGTAATATTACAGATCCATTATTGTCTTTTGGTCTGGGTGCATTGATAGCGCCTATAACTGTGTCTAGTGTTGTATTGTATTTTGATTTTGTCTACTGGCTGGCAGCGACAAGCATCGCACTCCTCCTGCTTTATAATCATCTTGACCTAAATCGAAAGGAGTCGAGTGTTTTAATCATTGTTTATTCTCTATTCCTATATACACGACTTGCTTTTTTCCCAGCATGATTTTTTATATATGCATATTATTATACTATAACAATGGCCTTTGACATCACATCATTTTTACAACAGAGTTTTCTTGGAAATCAAGTCTCTGACTATGGACTTGCATTCATCGCATTTATCTTCTCTCTTGAAGTATTAAGGATATTCAAGCGTATCATCTTAAAGCGGCTTGAAACACTTGCCAAGAAAACAAAATCCGATCTTGACGATCTTTTTGTATCTCTGTTAAATGGGATTCCATGGTCTTTTTACATGCTTGTATCATTATATTTTGCAATACAGTTCATTATCCTTCCTGGTTCTCTGAGTAAATACGTATCTTTCACGGTGCTTATTGCTGCGACATATTACATTGTCTTGATGGTCTTGAATGTCCTTGATTATAGTAGGGATAAGATTATTGCGAAGCAGAGAAAGGAAGATAAACTTGAGGATGTATCAATTATAAAAAATATGGCAAGTTTATTAAAACTTATTATCTGGGTGCTTGCTATTATGCTAATTCTTGACAATCTTGGCTTTAATATCTCAGCATTGATCGCTGGTATCGGTATTGGCGGTATTGCAATAGCTTTTGCCCTGCAAAATATCTTAGAGGATATATTCAGTTCATTATCCATCTATTTTGACAAGCCATTCAAGATCGGGGATTTTGTAATGATCGGGGATGATCTTGGAGTAGTTAAAAAGATTGGTATAAAGACATCGAGGATCAGCACTCTTAGGGGCGAAGAGTTAGTGATCTCCAATAAGGAGTTGACCAACTCCAGGATACATAACTTTGGAAAACTCGAGCGTAGACGAATTAGCTTTGGGATAGGCGTGACTTATGACACTCCCAGCGATAAACTAGAGAAAATCCCGCATATGATCAAGAAAATACTGTCTAAAATCGAATTAGTTGAATTTGACCGAGCACATTTCAAGGAATTAGCGGATTTCAGCCTTAATTACGAGATTGTATACTATTTGAATACTAATGACTATGTGAAGTATATGGATGCTCAACAGGAGATTAATATCAACCTTATCAAGGATTTTGAGAAAGAAGGGATAGAATTTGCATTCCCAACACAGACACTCCATGTTATCAAATGACTCCAAGTCATATAGAAATGAAATTTTCTAACCTCGTGAATAAAATCCCGGACATCAATATCCTAAACTTTATTTTTATAAACTCTATTATCTTTTATTCTTATTCTGTTTTCGGCAAGTTGATGGAAGTCTTATCACTCATAAATAATGGTTTATTACCTGATTTTTCACTTTTAGATCTTATCAAACTATTTGAACAAGACCTGTATGTATCAATCATTTTCTTCTCATTCTTATATGCTTTGAGATATTTTACAATTAAACATGGGATCAGAAACCAATTTCTGATCATATTTATCCTCTTATTTCAGGCAATCCACACTCTTTTCATCATTATTTCATATGAGTTTTTCGGTTATTTTAAAGCCCAACTTAGCTTTTCTCATTTGCTCCAGTCTAATCTACTTATTAAAATAGTTTATCCAACACTTCTTACTATTAGTAATTCCATTGATCTACTACTCTTTTCAACCACTTTTATCATTGGATTTATGATAGTTCTAAGCTCAATAATCCTCGGTAAAATCAAATATAAAGTTTCTTGGAAGAAAATCGAGAGCTTATCGATAATTATCGTGATATTCTTTTTTTCTACGATAGCACTGCCCCAATTATTGAATACTAATCCGGTCTTTGATGAATATAATCTTTACCGTAATTTCCTACATCGATTTTTAGTCTCAATGTATCATCGTTATGTCTATTACATTGATATAGACTTGCATATCGAGCCTGCTAATGGTTTAATTGATAATAATCCGCTGACAGATGAGTATTTTATTGATAAGGATTATCCTCTTATGAAAGGTAGTCTATATTCAATATGTCAAAATCATCATCTTTCTGATTCTGATAAGTTCTATAAACTATGCAGACAAGATAGGGATAATGATGGTTTTAACAATATCTATGATTGCGATGATAGGAATCCCCTTGTCAATACCCATGCTATCGAGGTTAAAAACAATGGATTTGATGAGAACTGTGATATCTTCGATGATCCCCCAATGAATGTTCTATTCGTCATCCTTGAATCAGTTGTAACAAAAGATCTTGGAGTCTATGGAAATAAGGTTAAAAACACGCCAAATCTAGCTGTCTATAGGAATATTAGTTTTATCTCAAAGAATTTCTATGCGAATTCCGCGACTAGTTTTAGAGGGGAATTAATGTCATATTGTTCTCTATTTCCCTATGAAAACTTCTGGGCATTCTCCTCACCTGGATACACAAAAGTTCCATGCATCTTTGATATTCTAAGTGACAGAGGATATAAGACTGGTTATTTCATCTCTAGTGACAGTGGATTTGGCGATCTAAGAGAATTCATATCTTCGCGGGATAGTTGGGATATGCTTAAGGATAAAAATGATATGCAGACAACAGGCTTCCACCAGCATATGTGGGGTGTAGAAGATAAGGTCTTGGTAAAACCATTCTTTGAATGGATTGACACAGATAAAAAAACACCTTTTTTCGGAGTTTTAAGAACGACAACAGGACATGAACCCCTATCAATCACTGAAAAATTCAAAAAGTATGATAATGATCGTAAAAACCTTGGTCTATACATCGATAGTTTCATCGGAAATATTGTGCGAGGGATGCGAAAGAGAAAATTATTGGATAATACTCTCATTGTGATAGTAAGCGATCATACAAAGGAGTATACTAGTATTCCCGGGAAAATCCCGTTCATCATGATTAATCCAGTATTGTTTAAGAATGGTGTTGTAAGCAAGAAACCAGCAAGCCAGATCGATATTACCCCCACAATATTAAACCTCCTAAACATCAAAGAAATCAATTCATTCCAAGGTGAAGATTTCCTAAAATCCGCTGGTTCAGCTAAACGAATTTATTTCACTTCAATACATGGTTTAATCGGATTTAGAGAAGGAAAACATCTCTATGTGCATAATACTAATAACGGCGAAAGACACTTATCTGCTAGTGGAATTGATATTACAGGTCAATCTAGTGATTTGATTAATGAATATGATGCTGACTTGATTGCGTGGCAAAAAATGTCAAAGCGTTTATACCTTGAAGATCGTCTTTTTTACAGTGGTTTGAATATGACTAGTGTGAAAACAGTTTCTACACAGGGATGTTGGGATATGAGGAATACTACACTAGATTATAACTGGGCTGTGAAAGCATCCTCAAGTTCTAGTTTTGGAACTTCTGGTAATTCATGGTCTTCTGAACAAGCAACTGGGGAACCCGATGTCATAGGCTGTTATGATTCTACTAGTGCGTGGGCTCCTAATTCTAAGGATAGTGTTCCGCAATGGCTTGAGCTTTATTTTGATGTTCCAGTATTTGCTGAATCACTAGTTGTCTGTGAGACGTTTAATTCACCGTTTATTCAAAAAATTTTCTTAATTGATGTTGATGAAGGATATCATACTCTCTGGGCGGGCAAAGACACGACTGAATGTCCAGGCATGTTCAAACTGGATTTTAAGCCATCCAAGTATCTTGTTAAAGGAGTTCGAATAATTACAAAAGATTATAACAGTGATTATGAAGAGATTGATGCTGTAGGCATCAAAGGATCTAGTTGTGATAGTCTAATGGACTTGGCTGATAAGGATGATTGCTATTTTAGTGTTGGAGAATATACGAAAAACACGTTGTATTGCAATCTTATTAATGATGTGATAACACGAGATCTTTGTCTGCTTGAAATATCGTTAACTACTGTGGGTCCTAAAAAATGCAGTCTGATTACAGACTCCTATCTAAAGAGATTGTGTTCTAGAAAAAATTTCAGGAAAACAGCGTGAATAAAAAAATCAAATATATACCAGTAATAAAAAATTATTATTTTATTAGCATCCCATTTTTTTAAAAAAATATTTGGGGTTGGGGGGTTGTTTTGAGGAAAATAGGAAGGTCTCCAAAAAATATTCCTAATGAGGGTGTATTAGGGATCGGGACATTGATAGTCTTTATTAGTGTTATATTGGTTGCAGCGGTAGCTAGTGCTGTAATAATATCGACTTCTAGCAATATTGCAGGTGCTGGTTATTTAACCGGCTTTGACACTAGAAGTCGTGTTTTATCCCGGGCTAAGGTCCTATCAGTCGCAGGAACTGATGCGAGCGACCATACTCTTGAAAAATTCGAGATTTTAATCAGGCTGCAGGAAGGGGGCAATTCCTTTAATCTAAACAATACGATAGTATTCGTCTATACTAAGGCTGCTTCCAGAGATCTTTTTTACTCGGGTTTAACAACAGAGAATGGGGAAGCTGATGGAAACACTGATTATAAAGTATTTTATATAAAGCAGGGTCCTGGACATGTCGATGATATTGTCTCTCAAGGAGATGTGTTAAAAGTCATGGTTACCGCGTATGGTTCTATCCTCGAGGGTGAAAAAGTCAGGATTAAGATAGTCCCAAATCCTAGCTTACCAACAATCGTTGAATTTACAGCACCCTTTTCAATGATAACACGCAGGATTAATCTTTGGCCTTAATTCTCTTTTTATTATCCTCCTTATAGTAATATTTTGTTTATGAGGTTTTGGTTTATTTTACTGGTTTTGTCTGTGCTTGTTTGAGTCCGGGTGAAAATCCCAAGAAAAGTCAGGATACTATCCCGGATGTTAAAACTAATGATGTTGTTGTTGACACGACCGTTAAAGTATCGGATAATAATCCTGAACCTGGTTCGGATAGTGGATTAGAGGATAAGATGGATGATGATGCAAGTGTTGTTTTGGATGATGTTGTGTTTTCGCTTACAAGCCCGGTTTTTAAGGATTCAGAGAGTATTCCAGTAAAATATACTTGTCAGGGAGATAATATCAGCCCTCCATTGAAGATTGAAGGCGTCCCCATGGATGCTAAGAGCATTGTATTGATGATGGATGATCCTGATGCTCCAGCAGGCATTTGGGATCATTGGATAATATGGGATATCAATCCGACTACAAGTGATATACAAGCGGATTCCGTTCCCAGAGGTGGTATTGAGGGTTTGAATAGTTTTAGAAAGACTACTTATAGTGGTCCATGCCCTCCATCTGGCGTACACAGGTATTTCTTCAAGCTTTATGCACTTGATAAGCTTCTTGGATTACAACCTAGTTCAGGTAAGAATGATGTTTTATCGGCTATGGATGGTCATATACTCGCTGAAACGAAATTGTTGGGCACTTATAAGAAAAGTTAAAGACGAGAAGACTATTCTTTTTTTAATTGCCTATTCTTTTTTTCATGTTTTCAACTGCTAGATCATGTGCTTCAACATATTTTTTGACTAATACACTCCAGTCGGCTAGGAATGCGAGGTCTCTAGCATTCATCCGTCTCTTACTCATTTCTTTAGAATCCAGGGTGACTATCTCATAAAGAGACTCATGTAAGTCATCTACTATTTCCTCATATTTCTTTGTTGTCACATCCAATACTTGGACACCCTTACCTTTATCCCTGATGAATAGTCCGTATCCAGCTAGATCAGTGGTTATTGATAAGGAGGCTTGTGCTGCGCATTCCAATGGTGTGTAACCCCACGGCTCATAAAATGAGGGGAATACTCCGACATCACAGGTTAGTGTTGCCTGAGAATATTCCATGCCGATCAAACGATCTGCAGATGATAGGTAGGCTGGATAGAAGATGATCTTGACCTTGTCTTCCTTCCTATTCAATAGTCCGTTCTTCTTGCATGCATTGAGGATCTCATCGTTTTCCTCGGGATAGCTTAGTTCAAAAGCGCTTAATGGGGGTATCTGTCCCCTAAGCTCTTGGAAATGGTTTAAAATCTTTCTTAATTCATTGAATGATTCCTTGGTCATTATCTCGTCAGGTACCTCGCCTTTCACAATCAGTGAATTCAATAGCTTGTTTTTTACATCTGGTAGTATCTCATCGACCTTATCATGCATATCCTCGAATAATGCAACGTTCTTAAGGACCCTGATGCTCTCACCGCGCGTACCGGTGGGCACGAAGATGAATGCTATCGCATTCTTCTTGCTATTCTCCTTCTTCATCCTCTCATTGAGCTTTCCAAGCGCGTCAATGTAAACGTCAATACCCTTATTATGATATTCATATCTTCCAGATAGGAACATACTCCGCATATTATAGAAATCCATTTCATAGTATCTGTTGAAGAATGCTCTGAGGAACTTTCTCATCTCATGACGATATTTACCCCTGAGTACTGCTATCTCTTCCATAGACGGGTATTTTGACATGTCTAAACCGTTAAATAATAATACTTCAGGCTTCCTACCTAAGATGTATGTTGCTTCCCTACCAGTAATCTCACTTACGGTTGTGAAGACGTCTGCTTCATTAGCAGATACAGACTCCATACCGAATTTATCCAACACCCCATATTGTCTGGCTAGATCTTCAGTTGCTTTCTCCCCGTTTTCAAGTCCATTATCCACCATTGCGTAAAGATCTGTGCCTGAGGATGCTATTGTCCTACCAAGCATAGTTGCGTGAGTTGTGAAGACCGTGGCAATTTTCACATCCCTGTCTTTTAAATGTATTAGGCCAGCTCCTGCAAGCCACTCGTGGAATTGTGCGACACAGTCGGATCCTTTGAATGGTTCGACCTTCATAAGCTCTTCTATTAATCTTCCTACCGACTGAGACCATAGGATGGGATCATTGAACCATGAATCAGATTTTAACGAGTCTATGTTATGTGCTTCCCATAATCTTTTCTTTAATGTGTTTATCTTACCAGAATCACTTCCCGCTTCAACAAGGAATGTTTTTGGTGTTCCAGGTATAAGCCAGGTACCATAGTATACTTTTATGCCCTCTGATTCGAGTGTCTTTAAGACCTTCTCTATCTCGGGATTTTCAGGTTTTTTCTCGTCAAATTCATTTCTTGCATTTTTTGCTGAATAGAATCCGATCGTAAAATAGTTACCGTCGTATTCGTTTATCATCTGCGCTGCCTTTGATTTTATGACAGTGTAGATTCCCCCGACCTTATTGCATATTTCAAAGGATACTTCGAATACAAAGTCGGCTTTATTCCCCTTATCCATGGTATTTAGAAATAGTGTTTATCGCTTATAAACACTGTATTCATCTTTTTGAGAGGAATCTATAATGGTTGTATTCAGTCTTAGTAAACCACCAATCTCTGGCACCGCATCTTGTACAGGATGCTGGTAGGATATCTACTCTACGAGACATCCATGAAAAACCACATTTCTTACAATTGCATTCAGGCAGCTCTAGGATCGCACTAGCTGAAGCAATCTTCTTATCTTTTTGTCCGTTACTGATCACCTTGTCATGTCTCTGACCAACCATGTCAAGATGATAGATGAAGTATATTATGAATGGAAGACTCAATAAGCCGAATAATAGGCCTATTCCAATGTACTCCATGAATTTATATTGGATTAACACTCAATTAAAATACTTATTATGGTTTATGGGAGGTATGATTATGGATTTTAGGGATCGAAGGAGGCGGAAAAGACCGTTTGATGATTTTTTTGATGATGATTTTTTCGGTGGGTCCGATGATTTTAGGTCTATGCATGAGCATATTCAGAGGATTATGAGGGAGGTTTTTACAAATTTGGATGATATTGATCCTGGTAGTATTATTCCTGATAAAAAATATGTGTATGGATTTTCGATGCATAATGGTCCTGATGGCAAGCCTATTGTAAGTGAGTTTGGGAATGTTCCCAGGGATCATGATATTGTTCCTGGTGAGCGCGAGCCGCTTGTCGAGGTCATTGATGGGGAGGATGAGGTTACTGTTATCGCTGAGCTTCCAGGGGTTAATAAAGAGGATATCAACTTGGATGCTGATAAAGGTTCTTTGAGGATTAATGTGGATAATGAGTCTAGGGTTTATAAGAAGGATCTTAATCTTCCTGAGAATATCGTTCCCGACAAGGTAACTGCAAGGTATAAGAATGGTATTCTGGAGGTTAAGATGAAGAAGTTGAGGGTAGAGTCGGATAAACATAGGAAAAAGATAGAGGTGGAATAATGGTGTCAGATGAGAAACAGTTCTTTAAATTGGAGATTGTACTTGATGAGAAGGGAAATTTTAAAACGCAGACTATGCGTAAGGGAATTCCTTTTGAAGTTATTGTAGGTGCTTTGAGCCAGCAATTGTTCTTGTATAATAAGATGTGGGCTGAAGAATCGAGTTTCACTGCAAAGTAGGGTTTAATTGTAATTGAGTATGCATTCCCGCTTTGTCAGTGGTTTTTTTATCTGTCGGCAAATGCTGATATCATTCAATGCTTTACCCACTTCTTTCAAGCAATTATCCCTACCATTGGGTGTATTCATTTTTTCGCATATATTAGAGTCATTTTCCTTTATCGCATTATTGACTATGCAGTTGAGGTATCTTGTCCTGTATTTCCTCCAGTTTAATTCAAGGCATTCTTCCAAGGTCTTGTTTACATACCATTTTACACGTCTTGTCTTCACTATAGTAGTTTCGTTTTTACAGCCTGGATATGCGTTAATACACTTACAGCAGAAGAAGGATTCGAAATCATCTTCTGTATCAATGCATTTGGGCGATAATACCTGTCTTATCGCATAATATAGTTTTCCAGTCGATGCGTCCACATAGAAGTGGACTACCTCTACATTATTGTCTATGAAAAACTCCCATGATGGTTGTTTTTTTTCTACTGGTCGTACGAATCCGTTAAGGCTAATTTTTTTAATATCTTTAATCTTCAAACATTTGATAAGTGTTGTTTTAAACACTTCATTCAATGCGGTTTGTGAGTTAGTGTTTATCTTAAGGTCCTTTTTTATTGGTTTATACCAGTTTTCTAATAGTTTTTGAGGGTATCCAAGTTCTTTTAAAGATCCTATCTTGGTTGACACGATGCCCTTCTTTTTTGAACCATATGATATTTTAATAAAAGTCTTCATGTTTTTTGAAGCGAATAAGAAAGTGTTTGACGGTTTGAATCCAGCTTTTATCAGGACTGGATCATTGATTTTTGTCCCAGCAATCTTGTATGCTTGTTTGAATCCAGGTAAGTAGTATTCAATATCTTCAACATCATATCCTCGAGCACTATTTTCTATTGGATTTGTTGTCGTAGAACCATTGTTTATAGGAGTTTCTTCAACATTTGTTGTAATGCATCCTAGAATAATGCATAACATGAATAGAATTCCTAGTATCCTCATCTATAATTCTTAATTATCTCGGATTAAATATTCAAATAGTTGAATACATGCAACTACTTTTCTGGGAATAAGTGTTTTATGGATTTTTCATCTGCCTTACAGATTCCCCGCTCGGTTATCAATCCTGTCACAAGCCTTTTTGGAGTGACATCAAAGGCATAGTTTGCACATGGACTTTCAGATGGCGTTAAAAGAACTTTCTTCAACAAGTCTTTATCCAATCCTTGGATATACTTAACTTCTTCAGAATCTCTTTCCTCTATTGGGATGTCTTTAACACCATCGCGAGTATCCCAGTCGAATGTAGATGATGGGAGAGCCACATAAAACGGGATATCATTATCTTTTGCTGCCAATGCCTTTAGATAAGTTCCAATCTTGTTAGCTACATCACCCGTATACGTAGTCCTATCAGTTCCGACTATCACAAGGTCTACAAGGCCATGTTGCATTAGATGCCCTCCGACATTATCTGTTATGACTGTGTGTGATATGCCTTGTTGTCCTAGTTCCCAGGCTGTGAGTCGTGCACCCTGGTTTCGCGGCCTTGTTTCATCAACCCATACGTGGATGTCTATTCCTTCGTCATAGGCCTTGTATACTGGTGCTGTGGCTGATCCGTAGTCTACGAATGCTAGCCATCCTGCATTACAATGCGTGAGTATGTTGACTGGTTTATTTTTTTTTCCTTCGCTTATCTTTTTTATGATTTTTAATCCGTGTTCGCCTATCATCCTGCAGTATTCAGCATCTTCGTTAGCGATAGTATCTGCTGTCTCTAATGATATTGCTATCTTCTCATCAATCGATTCAACGCTTTCAATAGCTTTAAGCTGTCTTTCCACTGCCCATCGAAGATTTACTGCTGTTGGCCTGGTGGATATGAGTTTTTCACTTGATTTTTTTATTGATTTGTCAACTGATTCTTTTGGAGCATTTAGTGTTGCGATATACATTCCATAGCCGGCTGTGGCTCCTATGAGTCCTGCACCACGCACATGCATGTCTTTTATCGCAGTGGCTACTTCGTCGACTGTCTTTAGGTCTTCTATTATGAATTGGTGTGGTAGGTTTCTCTGGTCTATTATCTGGATGGTTTTATCATCGTCTTTTTTTACCCATATGGTCCTGTAGTGTTTTCCTTCAACATTCATTTTTATCCTAGTATCCTATCAGACTTCCGATTCGTCTGATAAAGGTATAGATCATTCGTGGTTTTGTACAAGTGTTCCTGAAGCATAATTTTTTCATGCATTCATAATCGTTATTACATGTGTCTCCATTCTCTTTAAGGTCTTTGAATTGTCTTGTTTCACTGCAGTATCTGCCGTATTGTCGGGTTCCTTGTGGTTTACACTGGTAGTTGTCATCAAAGCATCCTTTACAGATATGTTCGCATATTTCATTTTTACAGTATCTGGTCTCACATTGAATTGCGTTATCACATGGCATTCCTTGTGGAATTTGTTTCATCATTTTGTTATCCTTACTACAGTAGTATGAATCTTCCTGGTCTTCGATGATTGTTGAAATGGGAACACATTCATCATCTGCGATACGACATC
>CAYREE010000049.1:0-14528 GCA_964423225.1 uncultured archaeon
TTACCCGGTTAATCCCATAAGGATCACAGCCACTAGCATAACTGTAAAATTCATCATCCTATTCTTCTATTGGATCTATCTTTGGGCATCCATTGCATTGGGTACAAAAGCATCCAATCTTACGAATAGGGGGATTGTCTCTAAAGGCCCTTATGCCTTGGTTAGACATCCTGCATATATCTCTAAGAATATTGCATGGTGGCTTACTCTAGTCCCAATCATGAGTATTTCCGTCTTTCTCAGCATGCTAGTATGGTCTTTTGTCTATTATACTAGGGCGATTACCGAGGAGATGCATCTGATAAAAGATCCAGATTACAGGAGATATTGTAAAGTAGTCAGATACAGGTTTATACCCTACGTTTGGTGACATCATGCAATATTATCCCGGTATATTCACATTATATATAAACAATTAACCCCAATCATTATTTCGATTAAACCTATGTGTATGGGCCCGTAGTCTAGTTGGTTATGACGTTGCCTTTACGAGGCAAAGATCCCCGGTTCGAATCCGGGCGAGCCCATATAATTCAACTGGATATGATGAAAACGTCGCATCTACTAACCATTGCAACAACAATAATCGTGGTTTCTAGCGTCCTCTACTTTATATATTCTGAAAAACATGTTCAGCCAGTCAGTATTCGCATTGAAACTCCAGATACGACTAGCACAACAAACCCATTGATAGTTGAGATCAGCCCAACTACTACAAGTTCTACGACAACTACGTTAAATCAAAGAGAACTTGGCGGACTGGATCGTATCTCACTTGTCGTATTAGCTCCATCATCTAGAACCGAAATAATATTATCCAATAACAACATACTTTATACATCACATCCTACAAGCGAGGGATGCGTTTATAAGATAGACTCATTCGAAAATGTTGTAGGCGTATACTGTGGGGATACACGGCCCTCTGACGGCATGCAGATGATACAGGAGTCACGGATTGCGAACCGTGCTAAAATGAATAAGCTTGTTAGGATGATCAAAAACTCTAATTTCATGGGATTTGATGATGAGTACCTTGGTATTGATGGGCAGGATGCTTCAATGTATATCCTCTCGATTGAATGGGCTAAATATTCTAATACTGTTAGCTGCTATCAAAACTGCCCGGAACCAGTGCAAAAGATAATCAATCAGATACGTGAAGTATGGGGAGAAGAGATAATCGAGCTAGGCGTATAAAAAAAGAAAGAAGGGAAAAGGGATGTTATCCCTTTTGTTTTCACGGTAGGTTTGCCCTTGGATCCCATACACCATCTACTTCATGGAGCAATACATTGTCGTATTCTTTTTGCCCGCCTGCTTGGACTACCCATATACTTGCTGCATCCAGTTCTGTAAGGTAGTTCTGATAAGCTCTTACTGTCCTTGTCACTCTCCTTGTGTCGTCTGCACTATATCCTGCTGCAAGTATTGCGGCATCGCCTTCCCCATTATAGTCCTTAATGAAGTCTATCCTTGCAACACCATCGATATACTGTCTGAACTCATTGCAGTCCAGTAGGTGTGGATATGCCTGCGCCAACTGCTGGTAGGTCGGATTGATGCATGGACCTCCAACAATGAATACTGGACCTGTACTTGTGAATCCTGTATCGTCCAGATTGTCGCTGATCTTTAGGATTCCTGACACTTCGACCGCTCCGATATTGTCCTCAACAGCTGCCTGGCTTCCTGTAATTGTCTTTAAGCCCTGGCTGTTGTCGCTTGTGCGCACTCCTTCGAAGGCGTCAGAGAGGCTGTTGCCTGTACCGAACGTGTTCTGACTTTGCTTACAATCGCATGATAGTCGATATCTTTCTTGATTGCCCACATCCTGGTCACATGCTACTGGATTAACCATGTTGCCCGGAGCAGACTCGCATATATAGTTCTGTCCGTCTGTCTGCATGGCCCTATCACATTCCAGGTCTGCTTCAAGACATATGTTGTCGCAAGACCTGACCTGAACTCCCGGCGGCTTGTTGCTTCCAAAGTCTATCTTACACACTTCCGGCAGGTTTCCATCTCCAACATAACTGTCACAGTATAGTGAATCCATGTCTTGAGCCGCTGTAAAGCATTCTGGTACTGGCTCATAGTTCGTTCCAGTGCACTCGCATAGTTGTCTTTGTTGGTTGTTGTATGCTTGGTCGTTGCAGGGTACGGGTTGCGGGTTTTGCATGTCGCATATTTCATTCGGATAGTCTGTGATGTATGATGCCTCACAGATTTTTCCTTGTGCCTGGCAGATTTCAGTGCAGCTTATTGCTGTTTGGGGAGTTTTTGTTCCCGTGTCCCATCTGCATGCTTCAGGTCTTTGTGCCTGTGGGTCTTCCGCATAGCTGTCACAGTACAGGTAGTCCTGTGTTTGCGCGGTTGTGAAGCATTCTTCTACAGGCTCATAATTCGTCTCCTTACACTCGCATATCAACCTGTTCTGGTTGTTGTATGATTGGTCATTGCATGGTATTGGCTGCGGGTTTTGCATGTCGCATATGTCTTGTGGATATTGTGTAATGTATGATGCCTCACAGATCTTTCCCTCCTCCTGGCAAATCTCAGTACAGCTTACTGCAGTACTAGGAGTCTTTGTTCCAGTATCCCATATGCAGAGGCTCGGCCTTTGCTGGTTGGGATCTTCTAAGAAACTGTTGCAATACTTGTATCCTGCATTCTGGGCTTCTGTAAAGCACGATGGAATATCAATAGTATCGCAGCTTCTGGTGTCTATTCCAACCAGGTTCTCTGTCTCAGGAGTGTTGAACTCAATTGGAACCGACCAGCTTGTACAGCATATGGTATCATCTCCAACATTTGCGTTTGCGTATAGTTCTCCATTATCGTAGATGATCATCACATCCTCATAGACTGCCTGGTATACTTCTGTATCGGTTGGAACCGCGTCGGGTTCAATTAATATCTGGTCCTCGGTCTGTCCGCAAGTATATGTGAATGACGGGCCAGTCACAGCGGAAAGCTCTATCTCTATCCTATTGCATACTGGGAATTGCAGGTTGTTCTCCTCAAGTGATATAATCATCTTTGTTGGATCCGTCTCCGATACCTTAGCCTCCACATACTTGTAGAGCTTGTTGTTGGACAATAAATCAGTGTTCATGAGGAAATAGTCTCCTGTGACGAATGCTCCCTGACCCATCTCTATTAGTGTCCCATTGTCAGGCCTTGTGCATTCAGGTTCTTCCGGGCATGCGCATATTAGCCTGCCGCTTTCCCTTGGACCGAATCCATACTGGCAGTCGATCATATTTATTCCACGTGTCTGTTGAGCGCATATATTCGTATCGTAATCAGTTTTTATTCCATCAGAACAGCCAAGATCAACAAGCTGACACATCTCATCACATGTTCTGTCCTGAGTGCTTCCAGCCTCATGTGGGCCCAGGTCGATCAGACATTCAGCCAGATTCATTGGGGTAAGCTCCCTGCTGTCACAGTATAATCCCCCAAGTTGCTGTGCCTTGTCAAAGCAGAATGGGGCTACCTCATAGTTCGTATCAGTACACTCGCATAATATTCTCTCCTGGTTATTGTATGCTTGGTCGTTGCAGGGTATTGGATATGGGTTTTGCATGTCGCATATGTCTTGTGGATATTGTGTTTTATATGATGATTCGCAGCTCTTTCCCTGTGCTTGACATATTTCAGTACAGCTTATCGCAGTCTCAGGTGTCTTGGTGCCGGTATCCCAGAGGCAGGCAGAAGGCCTTCTCTGGACTGGATCATCCTCATGGCTTGCACAATACAGGTAGTCCACGTTTTGCGCTATTCCAAAGCAGTCTGGTACCGGTTCATAGTTTGCTTCAGTACACTCGCATAATAGCCGGTTTTGGTTGTTATATGCTCTGTCATTGCATGGTATTGGCTGCGGGTTTTGCATGTCGCATATGTCTTGTGGATATTGTGTAATGTATGATGCCTCACAGATCTTCCCCTCCTCCTGGCAAATCTCAGTACAGCTTACTGCTGTCTCTGGATTATATGTTCCTGTGTCCCAAAGGCAAGCAGCAGGCCTACTTTGTATTTGATCTTCTTCATGGCTTGCACAGTAAAGGTAGTCTGCGTCATGAGCTGTATCAAAACATTCGGGTACTGGCTCGTAGTTTGTCTCCACACATTCACAGATCAGTCTTTGCTGGCTATTGTAAGACTGGTCATTACACGGTATTGGTTGAGGATTCTGCATATCACAAACATCTCTTGGGAATTGGGTTAGATATGCTGTCTCGCATTTCTTTCCTGTCTCCTGGCAGATTTCAGTGCAGCTTATTGCTGTCTCCGGAGTGTATGTTCCAGTATCCCATAGGCATGCTTCAGGCATTTGGCCTGATTGATCATCTGGGCGGCTATTACAGTAGGTGAAAGAATTGTTTCTAGCTTCTGTGAAACAATTTAGAACAGGTATTTCACTACATGAATTTGGATCGATACTATTCACTTCTAATGGATCATCTGAATTAAATATGAGTGATTGAGTCCATATTGAACAACAGAAACCTGGAGTATTACTTGGAAATGCATAGGAATACAATTCACCACTATCAATGACTATTGGTGCTGATAATACCCCTGTATCAATCATTCCGGAATAAACATTAGAATCTGATGGATTGATATCTGGCTCGATGGTTATAGAATCCATTGGATTCTGACCGCAAGTAAACGTGAATGGAGGGCCAGAAACTGCCTGAGAATTTATCGTTATCTCTTCACACTGCATATATTGAGGATTTGTGATGATTAATGTGACTTCAAGAACGTCTGGAAGGGTTTGACTTTCTTTGGAATCCACATATTCAACAATAAAATTCTCGTTAGCATCCCTCTGCACTAGGAAGAAGTCCCCTTCAATAAATGGTCCCATACCATTTGTTATCTCGATCCCATCAGGTGGCAGGTCACAGGCATCCTCTAACTCAATTATTCCACTATGTGATAGTCCGCTAACTTTTAATTGACTTCCTCCAGATCCGTCATCTACTATAGAACATGAATATCTGCCAAACTGGATTGTGCTATCACAAATCAAGACATATTCATTAGGGCGACTGCCATCACAGGCCTGAAGCTGTTGTGTGTCCGAGGGAGCATCAATGATACATACTCTGCTTCTCGGAGACAATGGCTTGTTAGGTTTCAAATAAATCGATTTTCCACTAATTACAGCATCATTTATTCCGCTTGTCATGCGATATTTTCGGCCATCTGTCTCTCCAGCATCGATGTTGATCGGGTCATAATCCAGGATCTTTCCCTCAGAATCCACTTCAAGCTCTGCAAGGATTTGTCCCTGAGGATCTTTAATCTGTACAATTGTGGTTGGTCCATTGTATAATGCCTGTATGCTAAGGCTCTTTTGTGATAGCCCAGCCTCGTTTAATGAGACTGAACAGTCTTTTGTGCTGGTCATCTGGTTTGACTGGGTGTCTAGTATAATGCATTCTGTATTCAAAACTGGCTGATTATTATTATCAAGTAGTGAATGTAATATTGCCTCTGCCTTGTCAGGAGCTCCTATCACGTATAATATTGCCATGTCGGAATCAAGTATGGCTGCACCGTCAGTAGCTAGGTCAACTTCGTATAGTGAGTTTATCGAAAAAATATTGTTTTCAGGGGTTCCTATAACAATCATCCATCTCTCAGTGCCCTGGACTTCCTGGTCTGTAATTGCTTGCGCAGGACCAAACCTCGCGGCAAAAGAGCTTGCGACAGGTATGTATGAATTATCCCCTATCACGATTGAAACTAGTTCCGGATCCACATCGAGGAAATCATTAATGGAATCAACCTCTAGTTTGGTACCGAACTTACCTATTGGCTCCTCTTGTGGTGTGGTCTTTAGGATCATAATCACACTGAATAATAGTGTGAGAACAAGAATACCAATAATAATATTGGTAGGACTAGCTAGTTTTTTCATTACGTAAACACCTCTTTTGTATTAAGTATCTATTATCCTGATACCAACTATGCATCAGGAAACCCCCCAGTGTTATACTATACTATATACTAGATAAAAAATAAAAAAAGTAACTGAGGTTAGAGGCATTCGCCTTTTTCTTTGTCGCATCCACTACCGCATTTTTCAACAGGTTGTGGCTGTGATATCATCGACTGTCCTTGAAGCTTCTTAGAAATCTTACATTCTGCATCGGTTTTACCTGGTTTACTGCACATTGGTGATGTAATCTCAATATAAACATCTCCCTTATAACAGACGCGTTCTTCAGTACGATCTCCGCAATCACTGTTCGTAGTACAAGCAATTTCTTTGATTGTGGTAGTTGTTGTCGCGATTGTCGTGGTTGATGTAGCCATTGTTGTTGCAGGGGCGTTTGTTGTGGGTGGTTGTGTCGTATCTGGTGTTGAATCATCACCGCCCCCCTCAGAACCGCTAGCATCATCATCTGAATCGCATATATTATTGTTATCTGTGTCCAGACAACAGTCTGTGCCTACCTGGATGTAGGGTGGAGAGCAAAGTTGAGTTGTTGTAGGCGGTTCTGCATCACCACTACCACCAAATAATCCTGAAAAAATGCTCTTGAAAAAACCTATTATCTTTGAAAAGAATCCTTTATCCTCATGTGAATCCGCAGATACAATAGGTACAAAAGCAGTTAATAACAAGATGGTTACACTTAATATGATCAACAAACGCATGTATACATATTACATTAGTTTATAATAATATGTTATGGCCATTGATCTAGAAACCCCTAAATTAACTGTTGATGCAGTGATATTAGATGGTGGTAAAGTACTTTTAATAAAGCGTCTTAATGAACCTTTCAAGGATGACTGGGCTTTACCCGGGGGTTTTGTTGATTGTGGAGAGAAGGTCGAGGATGCTATAGTAAGAGAAGCATTAGAGGAGACAAACCTCAATATTACACTCGAAGAATTGATCGGTGTTTACAGCGATCCAGATAGGGATCCGAGAGGCCATACTGTTAGTATCGTATACACGTGTGGCTGGGTTGGTGGGAATCTTAAGGCTTCCGATGATGCTGTAGACGCTGATTGGTTCTCGCTGGATGATCTTCCCAAGCTTGCATTTGATCATAAGGCTATTCTCGATGATGTTATATCCATGTTATGAATCTTCTTCTACTTCGCATCTAGAGTTGCATAGACAGTATCCTTCACCTTCTTCGTCATACTCCATCTCACTATCACATTTATAGACGCTTCCTGGAGTTCTTCCATCACACGCGTTTCCGATAGAGCATATTAAGCTAGCTTCGACAATGCAGTTTTCATTACATACACAATTGAATGCTCCATCATAGTCTTCTATCATGTCGCCATCACATGTGAAACCCTCTCCAGGATTCTTGCCATCGCATTCATTGCCTTTAGAACAAAGGGTCACTGCCCTACCGATTATTGTTGGACTGCCATTATTTTCTACATTGCTTAACTCGACGATCACAATAACTGTGATGAATAATACTGCCATCAATAGGAATGCTTCTTTTTCAACCATGTTTATTACCATGATAAATAAAAATAAAAAAGAAAATTTAACAGAATATCTTTAAAAGAGAATACAATAGGTTACCAATGGCTAGTAAAAAGAAGGCTTCTGATGAAAAGGTTGTTAAGAAAACCGAGGATGAATTAGAATGGCTTAAGAAGCACGATCCCAAAGCAGAAGGGGAGACAGTCGAGGAAGAAGTCTTTCAGCCAATTAAAACCAAAAAAAAACGCAGTATCCGCCAGATCCTCCGCGATAAAAGGAAAAAAACAATAAATTTCATAAAGAAAAATATCAAAAAACTCCCAGGTTTGATTTTTATACTCCTTATACTATTTCTGGCTTATCTCTACTATGGTGAGGTAGAAGTCAGAGAAGATGAAATCGTTTTTCAGAAGACTACGACAACAACAATCTATTCTGAGAAGAAGATCTTAACAACGACATTATCTGTAACTACAACTACTACAACGACTTCATCGACAAGTTCGTCATCCACCTCGTCATCATCCAGTTCTTCGACATCCGAGACAACTGTTGTAACCTTTGGAGTTATGTGCTGGGAGGTGGAGATCCCGAGTAAGGATAATTGCGCTCATGCAGACTGCATGACCAAAGGGGAAAGATGCAAGTATCTTACTGGGAACATGGCGGTTGGAGGACGATGCGGCTGCAGATGAAGATATAATTATAAAAAAAAATAAGAAAAAATTGGGGGATTCTCACCCCATTGCTTTTATCAAGTCTACTACCCTATTCGAGTAGCCACACTCATTATCATACCAGCTTAAAACCTTGACCATGTTTCCGCCAATAACCATCGTGGCTTTCGCGTCAAATATGCTTGAATGAGTATTGCCTAGAATGTCTGTAGACACTATTGGTTCTTCAGTATATTCCAAGACACCTTTAAGCTCTCCTTCAGCATATTTTTTCATAGCAGCATTGATCTCATCAACAGTCGTTTCCTTCTTTACTATCACGACCAAGTCGACAAGACTACCATCTGGTACTGGAACTCTCACTGACATTCCATCTAGTTTACCCTGCATTGCAGGAATGACTTTTCCTGTGGCTTTAGCAGCCCCTGTTGTCGTGGGTACGATGTTTACAGCACCTGCTCTCGCTCTCCGTAAGTCTTTGTGTGGTCCGTCAACCATCCGCTGGTCGGCTGTATATCCATGGATCGTTGTCATCAAACCCTTTTCGATCCCGAACTCAGTATCAAGTACGTGGACTACTGGGACCAGACAGTTTGTAGTGCATGATGCATTGTCAAAGACTTCAACACCCTCGGATTCATTGTCATTGACTCCATGAACTATGCTTGGCATATCGCCTTTTCCAGGAGCGCTTATAATCACTCTTTTAGCACCAGCCTTCAAATGTTTCTCAGCATCCTCTTTCTTCCTGAAAAAACCTGTCGACTCGACGACAACATCGACGCCAAGATCGCTCCATGGAAGGTTCTCAGGATCTCTCTCACCCAGAACCTTGATCTCCTTCCCATCGATCACAAGACCGTTTTCAGATGCTTTTACTTCTCCCGGATACTTACCATGCACACTATCATATTTGAATAAGTGAGCAAGAGTTTTAGCATCAGTCAAATCGTTTACAGCAACAAAATCAACTCCCCCTTTTTTCAGACCAGCTCGAAGGACAAGCCTTCCGATCCGTCCGAATCCATTAATAGCAACTTTAACCATGATTTTTACACCTCATTTTTTTCGGTAATATGTATTACCCATACGGTTTAAAATGGCTTATTCTATATTGGCTAGGATTCTAGTGATGATTTTATTTGGATTTAATGGTTGTTCTGCTCCTGCTAACATCAGTATATAAATCTCATTATATTCTAGTAATGGTGTGTCTATGTTATCAAGAGTCAGTCCATCCAGTATCTCAGATAATCCGGAGGGTAATACCAATATCAGATAAAATATGAGTAATACCCTTATATGAACGGTATTATCCTTGATGATGAGTGTTATCACATATGCGCTAAACAGGGTTAATATCATCATGAACGGAATCAATATTTTTGTCGTGTCATTGAACATCCCATAGTCAAATAATGAGATGGTCATAACTGCTATTATTGATGTCCAGATGATGGAGGGTATATGCAGTTGTTTCAACCTACATATCAATACTATCAATGCAAAGGGAATCAACTCCATGAATATGTAGAAGATGTATCTGAATAGGCCAATATTCATGAATAAGTATGGATTCAATGAGATGGATGGTGGTGGATATTGTTTGTTGAGATAAAATAGGAGTATGAGTATTACAAATCCGATAGTAACTGATAATTCAACGAATGATTTTATAATTCCCCTATTGATGTTCTTTATATGTTTTCTATCTGGAATCAGTTTAGCGATTAGATAATATGAGTACACCATCATTATACCAACCCAAGAGAATACTGTGCTTGAGATCAAGAACGTGGAACATAAGGCCAATGGGAATTTTAAGAGGTTTTTCTTATATACGCTTATCAGTGAGAGTGTGATAAGGCAAGGTATGAGATGTTGTGGCGTCCATTGCCAGTAGCTAATGAAATTTCCTAATGGGGCATAATATGGTGTAAAAATCTCGTTTTGCGTGATTAGCGCCCTTTCTATATAGTAGTATTTTTCACTCATATCAATCTTTGCCTGGATTAGCAGGATAATCCAGAATATCTTATACCAGAAATTCAATCCTGTAAGAAGAAGGAGGGCTATGAAGAAGATCCCCCAACTTTTACCAATTATCACAATGTTAAAAAGACTTTTTAATATGATCGGGGCGAGTAATAGCGATAATATCAGGCCTATCATACTCCATAAGAAGAAACTCATTGATAGGAGCCAGGATAATAACTCTATATCATTGATGGTATGGAAAGTAAGCAATATTTTAAGGATATATGTGGGTGGTAGATACATGCCATGATAATAGATCAGTTTTGATTCAGGGTCTATCTTCTCAGTTGATAGTGTCTGGTCAAAGAACATCATTGTTGGATTCAACGGATCTTCATATATGCTTAATAATAGGCTTCTGTTTCGAACCCAGTCCCGGTTGATCCTATTATCTGTGTACAGTCTTCCATAGCTTATTGAAAGGATAAGGAGCATTATTATGAAATAGTCTAGGCGGATCGTATATCCCTCCTGGATGATGTCAACCTTGTCATCTATTATTTGTCTTACTGATCTGATGTAAAAGTAGGCTATTGTTATAATTGAAATTATCTTTATGATGGTGTTTGGGGATACTATTAGTAGAAATGGTGTGATGCAGGCAATCATGTATGTTAGTAATATGATGACTATGGTCTTGATCATCCTATTTGAAATATGGATTGTTCCTGGTTTGTTCATATGACCATGCATTGGTTTTTTAATTATAAAATTAAATGTCTTTCGATCTATGATTATTTTTAAGGTTTTATTCATAATATTATCACTAAGGGTGGATTGGTTTAATGAGGCTGGACAATGGAAGAACTAGATACCCTTATGGAGAGCGAAGACCTTACTTGGCGCGATATTCTTACAGAGGTTCTAAAGGGTCTTAATCCTTGGGATATTGACTTGGTAGAGCTTGCAACCCGGTATTCTATTAAAGTTGATGAGATGAGGGAGATGAATTTCAAGGTTCCAGCTAATGTCATCCTTGTATCATCAGTATTATTGAGGATGAAGGCAGACATACTAACTCCTAAAAAGGATGACTATATTAATTATGCGGAGTCATTTGATTTCATATTCAACAGCCAGTTTCCAACTCGTGCACTATTGACTTCTGATGGGGAGCCGTATCCGATCTCGATTAAGCCGACGCGAACCCTCACCCGTAGGGTCACAGCCAATGAATTGATTGAGGCTATACAAAGTGCTTTATCTGAGAGGACAAATGTGAAGAATAAGCTTGTTGAGGTTAAGGATAATTCCGGTCGTGTGAGGGAGATTGTCATCGAGCCTGAAGTCAATATGATGGTGATAATCGATGAGACCTATAAACAGATATTATCATTGCTATCAGGGGAAAATGTGGCATTGTTTTCAGACATAGCGAAGACGCGGGATGATATCATGTCTAAATTCTTATCAATACTGCATTTGTCTAATGATATGAAGGTTGCTTTAAAGCAGGATCAGTTGTTTGGTGAGATATACATTCATCCAATGGGATGATGATTTAATCGGTAATTCTTCTACGAGCTTCTTCACTGATTTCTTCTACGAGCTTCTTCACTGATTTCTTCTACGAGCTTCTTCACTGATTTTTCTAAGCACTGCAGTAGAGTCTCTTGCAAGGGTCTTCATACCTTCATGGACTACCTCTTTTGGTAGTAGAACATCCATTAAGGCAACTTCAGTAATCACTGGATCATAACGCTTTGTTGCTGCGTCAAAGGGTGCTAATGCACCGCTTTCCATTAACCTAGTCATTATTTTCACGTATGCGTCACCCGAACCTGTGGTTGGTTTTCCATCGAATTCCATTGGTTTGGGTACATGGGGTTTCCCATCCTTTCCTATTGCTATTGTCCCATCTATAGCCCTTATGACTGGGACTTCCTTGCCATCATGATCAAGGACCTTGGCTTGAGGGCCTTCTCCATCTATCTTGAATTCTCCTTCTATTGGAGCCCATCTATATGCTTCCATCGAGGGTAGTTGGGCTAGTCTGAAGTTATCAACATTAGTCTGGTCGGGTGTGATATTGAATCCCTGAACCTTTGAGAAGAAGTCGTCTCTAAGGTCTCCAAAGCCGAATAAGGGGCCATAGATGCCACGCTGTTCAATTAGTTGTAGACCGCGCCTACCTCCATCAGCCTTGCTCACATCCTTGTGAACGAATGTTACAGTGGTATTCGTTGTCAGTGTGCGGATGTTATCCCAGTCTATCTGTCCTTTCGTATCTGAAGAATCACCTTCTAGTATCCTCATTACTTGGTCCGGACCCTCGCCTTTTTTAAGTTTTTCCAGGGTTACTATGCCATTACATCCTGCCCTAAGTCTGGCGTCTGGATTGCCTTCCCTGATACTATTGATGAGATCGACTGTTAGAAGCTTCTCTAATAGATCCTTGTTTGGGACATTAAGGCTCCATAGTGTATCCCACTGGCATCGCCCATCGGCTATCCCAGTTAATGCATTAAGACTTGCACCTTGCTCGGGCACTACGATCGTGCGCTGCATTGCAGCTTCTCGTTCTCCCACGCCTATTTGATCGAAAGTAGGCAGGACAAGTTTTTGTTCGACGAATTGTAGGGGTCTGTTTGTGACGAATAAGATTGCTCCACCACCCTCTTGGTATCTGGCGTTTATGCCTGGGACTTCTGGGTGTATCTCGCCTTTACCTCCTTTTTCACCGATCTTCTGCAAGTCTAAAGCACCATCGATATCTAGGACTGTAACACCACAGTATGCCTGCCTGTCTAAAAGACGCCTTAATTGCGCCTCGGGTATCTGACCCTCTCGAGGGGCAATGAATTTTTGCATATAGTATTTAGGGTAATAGGAAAACTTAAATAACCAAGTGTTTTTAAATGGTGAGACCATATATTTGTATCTGAGTGGTTAATATGACTGTTTTAAACTATCGAATAAACAAGTTAAGTTGTGAAAGGCAGGACAAGACTGTAAAGACAGTTGAAGTAAACGCGAACTCAACAATAGCCTCTATTAAGAAGGGAAAAGAAAAAAGGGTGGGAGACTACCTTTTAGTCAACTTCAGATACGATGTTGAATATTCACCCGAGATCGGGCATATAAAGATCGAGGGAAGCCTCTGGTATACACATGACAAATTGGCAAGCGTATACAAAGAGGAGAAGGATAGGATCGAGTTAGGCAATGAGGCTATACAGGAGATATCGACAGCTATCATCCAAGAATCTATTATAGAGGCTTTAAACCTCTCCAAGAGACTTGGGCTTCCAGCTCCGCTTCAGCTTCCGTCAGTCAATGTTAAGAAGGACAAGATAAAGTTCCCAAAAGCAAGCTGAGCTAAAGGATGGACACGATCGGCTTATGCGATATTTGTGGCGGCCCTAATGCTGATTTTTCTTGTAAGCTTTGCGGTAAGAGGGTTTGCGTAAAATGTCTTAGTGTAGGCGGTTCATGTAGAAACTGCCTTGATGGGGGACAGATTATCGATGCAAGAAAGACTGGTCAAACCCTGATGGACCTCTGATTATCTTTTTTTATATTCTTATCGTCTTTATCCTGGGGGTGTTACAGTCATTATTTTCCTAGCATGTTCTGGGAATTTTGCGATAAAGAGGACTTCGTCTTCTGTCAATGGTTTTTGTGTATGTACATTAGCGTATCTTACTAACTCTAGGATATCTTTTGCATGATAGTCGTCAGCGAATATTATCTCGTAACGACCTGCCCCGTTCATGAACCCTTACATACCTGAAAATTCTCCGGTTGTGATGAGCCTTCCAGTCTCTACTTGTTCTATGTGTCCTCTTCCAACTTCTTCATGATGGTATAGCTCATAGTTACGATGGTCTTTTAATGCTCCGTCAGCATGAATCCCTGATTCATGGGCGAATGCATTGTCTCCTACTGCTGGTTGATTGACTGGTATTGGGACTCCCATTGATAGTGAAGCGTAGTTGGATAGTCTCCAGGCTTTTTTCAGGTTTATTTTCCCCGCCATCTTGTATTTTTTGGAGAGTCCACTGGATTTGGTTATTGCAAGTATGACTGACACTAAGTCTGCGTTACCTGATCTTTCACCTAGACCGTTAACAGTCGTATTGATATATGCGTCTACACCACCGTCTATCGCTGCTTTTGCTCCTGCGATGCTTGAGGCTACAGCCATTCCTAAGTCATTGTGGCAGTGTAGTTCAAGTGGTATTTTTACTGATTCTGCGAGTTCGTATATTTTATCGTATATGGTGAATGGATCGTCGTATCCGAGGGTGTCGCAGTAACGTATTCTGGATGCTCCAGCTTCTTTTGCGGTTTCTGCGAATTCTATGAGTTTGTCTATCTCGGTTCTT
>CAYREE010000050.1:0-9559 GCA_964423225.1 uncultured archaeon
ATAGAATCCTAAAAATGAAGGGTTATCTAGTCATATCAACTCCAGTAAAAGGATCAAACCTAATCCCCTTCAGAGAAGAACAAACAAAGGAATTACATAAAATGTTCGGTCATGTTAGAATCTACGAACTTGAAGAATTGAAAAAAATACTTGAGGAAAACGGTTTCAAGGTACTAAAAACAAAAAGACACCTCTACATCTTTTCCCGCATCCTATTTTATATTTATCTTAGGTATAGTGCATATACCGTCTTTAAAAACCCGCAATTTTGGATAATCAATAAATGGTTGTCAAGACTAGAAAGAATTATTTTTTATATTGATAAAGTTGAAAGACTCTTAAGGATTGGAAGACCCTTCCAACAGTTTATTCTCGCCCAGAAGGTTTCTCAATAAGGTTCTTACCATGCTCTTGCCCAATGATTTTTTTCCTGCCCTTAAAATCATGAATAAACTGCTTTCCCATAAAAATCCTGTCTAATACGATTGCTAAAGCCGAAGCCTCACTGTGCGGTTGATTACCTACAGCAATATTATAATCAGCCATCTCATAAAGTTCAGGGGGAACCTTAGCACCTCCAATAATAATCAATTTATCCTTTGCCGACCTAAGCTCTTCAACCCTATCATCAACATTAATACCATACATGGTAAGATGAATGATATCTCCTTTGAAAGATCGAACATATTTTTTCCATTCAGAGATTATTTCAACACAGAAATCACCCCCCCAACTCTCTGAAATCTTATCAATACTAGATATCAAGTGCTCATCACCAGCATCAATAATCAATTTCTGCGCGCAGAATGCTCTTGCAGTAAGTCCGACATGAGTAGTCAACCGCTTATCCCGGATATAACGATGACCTAGACGAAGTACTTCAACCCTCATTAGCTAACACCCCATTAGCAGCAAGGATGCCAGTAGCAGAAGCATTGACAATATCCCTGCTTAAACCCATCCCATCACCTGCAGCATAAAGACCAGGGATACTAGTCATCATATTATCATCAACGATAACACGCATGCTATAATACTTTATCTCAGGCGCGTAGAGAAGCGTAGAATCATCATTTACACCAGGTATTACCCGATCAAGCTTATCCAATCCCTCGATTATATCCTCAACTATACGATGGGGTAAAGCCATGCTTATATCTCCGGGAGTGGTATTCTTCAATGAGTTCTCAACAGTATTTTCTCTAATATCCTTGGGATGAGAACGTCTACCACTTCTAAGATCTCCAAGCTTCTGTACAAGCGGGCGCCCACCACTTATCATCGTGGCAAGCATCGCAATATTTTGACCATATAATATAGTATCCTCAACAGGTTCAGTAAGCGCGATCCTCACAAGGAAAGCAAAATTAGAATTAGTGGATTTTGTGTCAAGTAGCGTATGCCCATTCACACCACAATATCCGTCATATTTTTCCTCAACCACATAACCTTGATGATTCGTGCAGAATGTTCTAACGAAATCCTTATAAGTATCAGTATGGATGTGAAATTTAGGATCCTTACAAACTGATATTATATCCTCCATTATAGACGAGTTCACCTCAACTCTTACGCCAACATCAATTGGCCTGAACATAGAGTCTATCTTATGTCTTTGAACTAGCTCATCACCCCAATTTGCACCAACCCTCCCCGGAGCAATTATAACTGCATTAGAATGGATCTCTCCCTCATCGATTAACACACCCACGCATCTTCCATCTTTAATCAGGATGTCAGATACCTTTGTGTTAAGGAGTATCTCAACACCGTTTTCGATTATTATTTTTTCAAGTTTTGCGATAACGCCTGGAGCTCTATCTGTCCCAATATGACGTTGTTTTATTGGAATGAACTTTAATCCAGCATCATGGGCTTTTTTCACAAGTGATGTGCAGTCATCACCTTGATCTCCCTTAATATTATCTGGAGCACCACATTCAACGTATATATCATCAACATTTTCCACCAATTCATCAGCCTTCTTATCAGATTTTGTGAACTCTATGAGAGAACCTCCAATATCTGGATTCAGATTAAGCATCCCATCAGAGTATAAACCAGCTCCGCCAACCCCGGACATTATATCCTCGGGTTTTTTTTCACGATCTCTAATATCCTTGCCTTCATCAATCAGTAGAACACGTTTATCTTGTTTGGAAAGGATATAAGCTGCAAATAAACCAGCAGGTCCTGCACCGATTATAATAATATCCTGTTTTTCCACTTTCTATAAAACAATATACGACCTATTTCTTATATATAATAAGAAAATTTATATTATATAGAATAAATTTATATTTTATAGATAATGAATTCTAAAGATAATAGATGGTAATACGAGAGAAAAAAATCGAGATAGCCCTGTTTATAATCATCTCATTATTCTGTCTGATAATCATCGAGTTAACACTTAGAACCCTATTCGGATTCGGTAATCCAGTACTCTATGAACAACACGAGAAAATCGGTTTAAACCAGAAACCCAGCCAGATACTGAAAAGAATATACAATGCAGACATCAGGATTAATTCCCATGGACTCCGATACGAAGAATTGAGTGTGGAAAAACCAACGGATGAAAATAGGATATTCATAATTGGGGACTCAGTAACATGGGGTGGAGAATTCATAGGCACAGAGAGCTTATTCACTAACATACTGGAAAAAAAATTGAACACTCGAGTAAAACAGGAAGAAATAAGGGTGATAAATGCAGGTACAAATGCTCATTCAATAATGAATATTCAGGCAAAATACGAGCATATAATAAAAAAACTTCAACCAGATACAATAATAGTATATGTACCGGAAGGAGACTTTTACAGACCCCACACAAACCTAGAAACCCAATTCATCGGACCATTCTGGAACAAAAAACCATATCTCGCATTACAAGAAGTCGTTAACTACTTACTCCAATACATAAAACTTAGAATCTTTCCAAGCGAAGGATTTGACGCAAAAAGTGGGCCACAATACATACAAAAAAACATGGAATCCCTAAAAAGAATTAAGGAGGATACCAGGGATAATGGAATCGGGTTCTATATCATCATCACACCAACAAGAGAACAAGTAGAAAAAGGCGGTGTAATAAAAGATGTGTATGAAAACCTCATAAATACGATACCAGAAGAAGACATCCACTATCTCCGCGACTGCTTCAATAAATACAAAGACAAGGATATATATAAGGACATCATACACTTTCTCCCAGAAGGGCATCAGGTCGCAGCAGAATGCATAATGCAGACAATTGGGGATGAACTAATACAATGATGATGGAATTTAAAAGGGAAAAAACGATTTGGGAGAGTATCGGACGGAACACAGGATACTATTTCGCTTTCACACTATTTACAATAATCTTCTCCTTCATTTCTGGGAAGGCAGGCCTACACCAGATTAAACCAGCCACATACATTCCTTTAATAGTAATACTTTTCATAACATCAACCATAATCTCCAATATAATATCAATTAAACGAAAATGAGTGGAATAAGCGATTTCCTAAGCGGTTTTAAAAAAGGATTCCGTGAATTTGGGATGCAAATCTCAGAGATTATCAATAAGATACTGCTTAGTATGGTATATATTACTGGTGTTGGACCGATTTCATTGATATATCGTCTATCCGGAAGACACTTTCTAAGACTTGGAAAAAAAGATGAATCATATTATGTTCAAAGAAAAACAGGTGAAGCAACAAAAGATGATTTCCTACGACAATTCTAAGGTGGATAAATGTATATTTTAGGATTATCATGCTTCTACCATGATGCTTCAGCATGCCTTCTAAAAGATGGAAAAGTAGTATCTGCCTGTGAGGAAGAAAGATTCACACGCAAGAAACACGATACAAGATTTCCAATAGAAGCTACTAGATGGTGTATGGAAGAGGAAGGAATAATCACAAAGGACCTCGACTACATCGCATTCTATGAAAAACCATTCATAAAGTTCGAGCGAATGATGAGCCAGCACATGGAAAGCTTTCCAAAGAGCCTGAACACATTTACAAACTCCATGCCAAGCTGGATAAATGAAAAGATGAGGGTCCAATCATTAATCAAGAAAAACCTGAAATATGATGGAGATGTTTATTACATAGACCACCACCTAGCACATGCAGCATCATCATTTCTCGTCTCACCATACAAGGAATCCGCAATACTAACCGTGGATGGAGTTGGAGAATGGGATACAACGACACTAGGATATGGTAAAGACAATAAGATAGAATTAATAAAATCCATAGAATTCCCACACTCTATAGGACTGCTATACAGTACTATCACCGCTCTCCTAGGATTTAGAGTAAATAATGATGAATACAAGATCATGGGACTTGCACCATATGGAAAGCCCAGATTCGTCGACAAATTCATGAAATTCATCGACATCAAAGAAGATGGAAGTTATATCCTCGATATGTCATACTTCGAATACATCTACAATATGAAGATGCCGTCAAAGAAGATGACTGATGAACTAGGTGAAATACGAAAAAAAGAGGGGAAAATCACACAGCACCACAAAGACATTGCAGCAACCGTGCAAAAAGTCACTGAAGACATGGTATTAAAGATGCTAAACCACCTTTATGAGATAACAAAAAACGACAATCTCTGCATCTCTGGAGGCGTCGCACTAAACAGTGTAGCAAACGGTAAAATACTAAAGAACACTCCCTTCAAAAACTTATACATTCAACCCGCTGCAGGAGACGGAGGAACAAGTCTCGGAGCCGCCATATTTGCATATAACAGCATATTAGACCAAAAAAGGGGTCAGGTACTAGACACAGGATACCTTGGACCATCATATAACACAACAGAAATAAAACAGTTCCTAGACAAAAACGAGATTAAATACACGCGACTGAAAAACATTGATGAGATAACCAGAAAAACCGCAGAACTGATCTATAAAGACAAGATTATCGGATGGTTCCAGGGAAAGATGGAGTGGGGACCAAGAGCCCTAGGATCACGTAGCATACTCGCAAACCCATTAAACCCAGATATGAAAGACATAATAAACGCCAGGGTCAAACACAGGGAAGGCTTTAGGCCGTTCGCCCCAGCCATCACGATTGAAGATGTTGGAGACTATTTTGAATGCGATGATCCATTACCCATCCCCGCAGACTTCATGCTCCTTGTCTATCCAATAAAAAAGGATAAACAAAAACTGATCCCATCAGTAACCCATGTCAACGGATCCGGAAGACTGCAAACGATTAGAAAGGATCAAAACCCAAGATATTGGGGAGTAATAAAAGACTTCGAAAAACTATCAGGCATCCCGATAATAATAAACACGTCCTTCAACGTCAAGGGAGAACCGATAGTATGCACGCCATACGATGCATACCGATGTATGATGGGAACAGGTATAGACTATCTTATAATCGATGAATTCCTGATAGACAAAGAGGACAACAAACAAGACATATGGGACAGCAGGAAAAAATAAAAAAAAATGAAGAATGATATTTAAATAAAATTCTCGAATAAATGATAGTATGTCAGGAAACAAAAATCTCCTTGTTGAACTATGGGATTTTCTTAAAGTAAGAAAGAAATGGTGGCTGCTTCCAATTATAATAATGCTTTTGATAGTGGGAGTCCTGATAGTATTCGCCCAATCATCGAGTGTATCACCTTTCGTCTACGCCCTATTTTAGAAAAAAAAGTGGATTTAAACGAGGGAAAATACCTGCTAATTGTATTATTACTCGCATTCTTATGGAGGATTCCATCATTTCCACTAAATACGATAGGCATCGACGAATCAATGTATTTTACCATCGCCCAAGACATTAATACCGGTGGAAGCATATACAACACATTATTCGAACCGAAAGGACCGCTACTATTCCTCATATTCACGCCCATAATAAAAATATTCGGAACAAACATATACGCAATAAGAGTCTACACAACACTGTATATTCTAGCATCAATGATAATAATATACCTTATATCAAGACACTTATTCGAGAACACTACGGCCAGAATTGTATCCCCCCTCACCTACGGATATTTCTTCTCAATAGAATATTACCGCGGTCTATCATCAAATGCCGAGATATTCATGATGCTCCCCGCCATCATATCAATCTACTTATACATGAAAAGCCGGTCAAACAGTCCAAGAAAGACATTCCTGTATATCACAAGCGGATTTTTCACTGGATTAACCTTTTTTATTAAGATCAGTGGTTTTTTCACAGTGATAATCATACCACTAGCAATAATCGCATTAGCCTTGAGGGATAGGGAAGACATCAAGGATTTGATAAATCAACTAAGCCAATACACAACAGGCATCATCCTAGCATTCATTCCAATAATAGCATTCCTCATCCAACAAAAATCGATCACAGGATATGTCTATGCCTTACGCTTTGGATATAATTACGTGATGATCATCCCGTTAAAAACAGCAATAATCAAATTATGCAATTTCTTTATTGATCAAGTACTCAACTTCGAGATTATCACAATTCTCTTTATAACAAGTGTTGCATACACTATGACAAGAATTAAAAAACTTGAAGGAAAAGAGCGAGACAACATAATATTCATCTACCTGATGATAGTATCCTCTTTCATCGGGGTTTTTCTTGGAAGATATATGTTCCCCCACTACTATCTTCAAATGAGCCTCCCCTTTTCGCTTCTAATAGCATTTACAATCAACCATATCATCCCATACTCCAAAAATAAATTGTTAAATCAAATAGTTCTAATATTCTTGACTTTTCTACTCATCTTAGCAGCAATCAAAATCATAGATGAATATCCCGTCAACTATAGAGAATCCATGGATCAAGACGAAATCCTAGTCGCCTATTACCTGAATAAAAACACTCATGAAAAAGACAGGATATACGTTTTAGGTGGAGAACCAGTCATCTACTTCCTATCTGAGAGAAAATCACCGACAAAATACTTCATATGGTTCTTCCACGACTGGAAAAATAACATGTTTTTTGACTTTAAAGAAGAGTCAATGAATGCATTTAAAAAAGAAACACCAAAATACATCATCTACAACCAGGAACAAAGATACTACCAAAAAATGATATTTATTGAGAAATTCATGTTTGAAAACTATACTCTAGAATCAAGGATAGGCAACTACTCAATATATAAAATAAAAACATAAACCAATAGAAGCTAATAATAGAATAAATAAAAAAATGAGAATTAAAGAGGAACACTATCTGATAATAATATTTGCATTAATACTGATTGTGAGACTGCCATCATTTCCCATCGTTGTGATAGACTGGGATGAAACAGGATACTTCACAGTAGCACAAGACATAGCAGACGGTGGAATCATCTATAAAACATCATGGGGTCATAAAGGCCCGATATTATTCCTATTATTCACACCCGTAATATGGATATTCGGAAACAGTATCATAGCATTGAGAGCCTACACGACAATATGCTTAATAATATCGACCTATTTCGTCTACAATATATCTAAACGAATATATGAACAACCAATAGCGCGCTTAATACCCCCATTCATATACGGAGCATTCTACTCCAATAACGCCTACCAAGGCCTCTCATCCAATGCAGAACTATTCATGATGTTGCCGGCAATAATAGCGATAGACCAATGTCTGAAATACTTCTTGGAAGAAAACAGGTTAAAATACTTGATCTTGTCTGGATTCCTTTCAGCCACTGCAATATTCATTAAAACAAGCGTGTTTTTCACGATAATATTGATACCACTCTTTCTAATTGCCAGAAACATATGTCAACCAGATCATAAAAGACTATTAAAGGAGTTATTTTCATATGGAATGGGAATCATAATATTATCATCATTGATATTATTTTATCTGACATACCATGGAACGATACAAGAATTCATAGATACGCGATATTATTCATATGAATACGTGAATACAATTCCGTTTAGAACTGCATTTAATAATCTTTTTTTCTTTGTTTTAATCCAGATATTTTTCTTTATCGAGCCTCTGACAACCTTTGCAGCCATCTCAATGATCATTATGCTTGTATTAATTGTAAAAACCAAACAGCAATATAAGAACAAGGCGATAGCACTACTTGCCTTGACAATATGCTCAACTCTAGGGGTTTTTCTAGGAAGAAACATGTATCCCCACTACTTTCTACAAATGGCCCTGCCATTTGCCCTCATTATCGCATTTCCAATATCGTTAATAAAGATGAAAAAACCGGGCTTTATTAACGAGGGGATGATCACTTTATTCTTGATCCCCGTGATAATCACTGCAATGATTATATCATACACAGAATTCACTGTGATCAGAGAGCATTATATGAATGCTCCAGAAGTGAGAGTCTCAGAATATATTAATAGCAAGACAACAAGAAGGGATACAATATTCGTGCTTGGTGGTCAGATGATAATACATTTTTTATCAGAGAGAAAAGCCCCGACAAGATTCTTCAACTGGTATCATCATACTCCACTGTGGAGGGAGATAAATGGCTTGGAGGCAGAAGTCTTAGATGGCTTTAACAAGAACAAGCCGAGATACATGATTTATAATCCTAGGTTATTCAAGGTTCATGGAAGAGTCGAATACCTCGAAGTGTATATGTATGAAAACTATCATTTAGAGACTACGATTGATGAATATTCGATATATAGGAGAAATTAGATTATACTTCAGGTATTACTACTTGTCCATTATCATCTCCAACAATCCTTGTTTGACCGAGGATATGCAGGTAGGATGTCATTGCAGCAAGTATTGAATCCAGTTCATCCCTGGATAATATCTTATTGTTGATGTTTCCGTCAAGCCCTAATGAAAGCATGTTTTTCTGTAATGCAAAATCATCTTTTGTGAAAAATCCGAGGATCTTAGCAGTGGCATTACAATATACTTCAATATAACCTATATTCTCGGCATCTAGTCGCTCCGACAATTCAGACCCTCGTATAGCAAGCATCTCCATGCCCCTTAGTGTGACAGGCAACGCTCCATACTCTCTTAACTCATCATCACAGCCACGGTTATGGCCATTATAGATTAATGGTGCGTCAATAGCAACTAATTCAGGACTGTTTTTAACAAGCAGATCAATTATCTCATCATCAGAATACACGATCTCGGTGGAGACAGTCTTCTTATCGGATACGACATCAAGGATGCAGAAACCACTTTCATTTCCTTTACTTCCCGCTAAGTCTATGCCAGCCACCCTCATGATAACCAAGCAATGTAATAATGTTTACTCTTTGTCCTCAGCTTTCTTCTTAAACTCAGTGTAACCGCACTTTCCACAAGATTCTCTTCCAATATGCTGAGCCATAAACACTCCATCCCCGCATTTGGGACAAGATTTTCTCGTCCGCTCAAGAGTGTCTCCAACTTTATAAGCCTTCCATTTCTGACTTTTACGCTTCTCAGCTGGTTTTTTCTCCTTTGCCATTACTCACCCTCCTTGACTTCTTCCACAGGTTTTCCACCCTTATCAGCTGAAGCTTCACTAGAATCTGATTCCGCAGGTGCTTGCGTCGCAT
>CAYREE010000050.1:9659-14511 GCA_964423225.1 uncultured archaeon
CCTCAGCAGGTGCTGGAGTCGCATCCTCAGCAGGTGCTGGAGTCGCATCCTCAGCAGGTGCTGGAGTCGCATCCTCAGCCTTTTCTTCTACTGGAGGAAAGTTTCTCTTCATCATGTATTCTGGCTCGATCTTCATAGATTCGCTATCATCATAGACTTTAGCATAAATCAAAGCCTCTTTTGCACCAAAAGAAGGATCAATCTCATCCAATATTGTTAAATCCTCCTTAGACTTCAGCAAAGCCACGATCTTTTCCCTTACCTGAATCCTGCTAGGAGTAGATCCAGTATGCTTGACCTTAACCCTGACTTCCCTTCTATTAAGAAGAGGGTTCTTCTTATCTTCGATTATTTCAACATCCATCTTCCATTTCACCGATAATTTTACTAACTTTATCCTTAATTACCTCATCCACTTCAACCAATACAATACCGCCACCGGGTTGTCCATAAAGGACAATCGAGTCAAGAGGAGCCTCACTAATTGCTGCAAGCGCAGTCAAATCCTCTTCACCCTCGACAAACACGCTAAAGGTACTATCTGTATTAAATGCTTTTTGAAATACCTTGAACACGTTTTTTTCAAGTGTACCAGGCGGATTCTCGACGGTTTCCCGTCTAAAACCATATTCTTTTATGATATCTGGTATTTCTATAGGTTTTCGGGCGGTTAACCCATCATAGACGATGATTTTAGGCTTGATGCCAGCCTCAAGAACCGTCCTTGAAGCTTCATCGCCAACGGTTATTATTATTTTATCTTCATTAAGGGGGATAAGCTCAGGTATAAGCCTTCCCAGAGGCTTTTTCAACTCAATTCTCAGCTTCTGAGTGAGCTTCATCACCTCACCTTCAAAGCATATTGGCCTGGAACCTTGATCTCCATCTTTTTAGCTATCTCACTCTTCTCAGGATCTATGATGGCAAGATATCCACTCCAGTATTGAGTGGTTGAACTCTTACAAATCGGGCATGAATCCTCCTCGATAAGTCGTAGACAGGATTTACACGCCCTCATTTATCTCCCTCCTTACCCTTCTTGCCTTTTTTAGGCTCTTCATTAACCTGGGTTTTAGCGGTTTTTTCGGCTTCAATCCACTCTGATTTACCTAGATATGGCTGACGCATAGTTAATCCTATCTTAGAATCTGATGACCTGTTCTTCATACTAACAGTCACTATTCTAGCACGTACCAGATCGTCTTGTTTGAGGGTTTTATTAGATTCTTTTCCCACAAACATTGAGTTCTTGGGATCATAGCTCATGAAATCCTCGGTAATCTGAGATACGTGAATAAGTCCGTCAATAGGGCCAAAGTTGACGAATACGCCAAACTCTGTGACCTCTGTAATAAATCCGTCAACAACTTCATGGACAATAGGCTGATATACTAATACCTCAAATTTCGTATCGTAATAGATCGCTCCATCTCCATGGATAATCCTACCTTCTCCAATCTCTGCAATGGAATTTACAGCAAGTATCAAACCGATATTCTTATTTATCCTGCCTATAACCATGTTTTCAAGCTCTTGGGTTACGACAGACTCCAATTCCTCTGTAAACCTCTTTGGAGGTATCCTAACAGTATCTTCTACCGTGACAAGTTTATACATCACAACACCTTCTCTATACTATTGATTTAATGAATAAAAATGGGTTTAACAATAAGGAAAACGTATTATAAAAGCATTAACCTGCTTTTATCCCTTAAACAAACCACTTTAACACCTTTAGAGGTGAGATATGAGCGTAATTTGACGTCATTTGTACATACTATTACATCATTATTGCCTGTCGCATAATCCCTTATCAACTCATCAACATAACCATTATTCTTGATAATTTTAATGTTATTTGACTTAACCAACATCAATGCAGTCTTTGCTGCTACTGCATCACGACGATTCGTACTAGATATACCCTCAAGCTCATCAATAACAGATGAAAATGTGAGATATTCAAATGAGTCATCTATTAACCCCGGCAATTCATTGTAGATGTCAACACCATATTTTACAGGGATCATTAGAAAATTCGTGTCCAGAAGCAGCCGAACAACCATCATCTAATCCTTTACAATTCCATAACCAATAAGATGCCACCTAGCACCAATCCTCCGGCTAAGAGCAACTTTAGAACCGGTGTCAACACAGATAGGTAGCTTTAGATTAAGCTCGCCAGACGGATTGATAATAACGCCCACAGTAACTGCACTCCCTGAAGAAACCATCAAAGGCTCACCTTTCACAAGAGGCTGTAACTTATTACCCTCAATATTTACCAATCTGTCGATCAACTTTATGTTAAGAGATAATGACTCCCTGACTTCAGGCAAAGAACCTGGAGTCCCAATCACACTACCAGATAAATTATCAGATTTTGTAAGTGAAGGATCCAACTCTGTTCCAACAGCGATCAAACCACCAGGTTTAACTGTATCAACATTCTCACTACCAACACTCAAACTTGAGATACGAGTAATAATTGGCTTATATGCATTCTTCTTCTTAACGCCAGGACGAATCTCTACCTCATCTCCAGTAGACAATTGCCCCTCAAGAAGAGATCCACCCAACACTCCACCACTCAAATCATCAATCAATGCCCCAGGCCGATTTATATCAAATGACCGGGCAACATTCATTCGAGCAGCTTTCTTAAGATCTCTATCAGGAGTGGGTATAATATCCTGCATCGCTTGGATGAGAACATCAATATTCGCGCCATAATGAGCTGCAATAGGTATTATCGGAGCTTTTTCCGCGCTTGTACCCTTGATAAAATCAATTATCTGAGCATGGTTTTTAACAGCATCCTCCCTACTTACAAGATCAATCTTATTCTGAGCAATAACAATATTCTTAACATCAAGGCTATCCAATGCTATCAAATGTTCTGCAGTTTGCGGCTGAGGACATTCCTCATTAGCAGCGATAACTAAGACAGCACCATCCATCAAAGCAGCCCCAGAAAGCATAGTAGCCATCAAAGTCTCGTGGCCAGGAGAATCCACAAAAGAAACCCGCCTAACAAATTCTGCTTTTCCACTGCATTCGTCACATTTTTCTGAGACAGTATAGGAATCAGGCACCTTACATTTAGAACACTTGTAAAAGTCACAGTCAGCATAGCCCAATCTTATTGAGATTCCTCTCTTAATCTCCTCGCTATGTTTATCGGTCCATACACCTGAAAGCGCCTTTGTTAAAGTCGTCTTACCATGATCTACGTGACCAACCAAACCAATGTTCACATCAGACTGCATGATATCCAATATACCTCATATTATTCCTTCTTTTCCTTCCCATCATCGTCCTCAGACGACTCGCTAGAAGAATCAGGTTTACTAAAAATATCCTCGAGCGACTTTCTTCCGAATTCCTTGACAAAAGTATTCACTTGAACAGTGTCATCACTAATGACCTCACCACTCATGAGTCTCCTGCGCCGAACCTTATTCTTAGGCTTATAACCAATACCTGCCTCAGCAAGCACATACTGTGATTTCTGGGTATGAAGCCCCTTTTTCATGGGAAAGCCACCTTTATTAGAACCACCAGATACTTCAAGAGTATAACCTGATACTCCTAAAATCGAACCTTCAAAAGAATCCCCAATCTTCTTACCCCTTAATTTCTTGGCGTCCTCTCCACTTAACTCTACTTGATAGCTCTTTCCTGTCTTCGGATCTGATACAACAACCTTATAATCCATGTTTTTCCTCGGTTTATTAATTTAAAACGGTTTTAGTAATTCACAATATAACAATAAAAATACAATAAGATTAAACACAAGATGAAAGATCCTGAATTCGCAGGTAGAATAGAGAAACTACTCGGAAATGAAGCAGACGAATACTTCACACAAACAGAGGACGAGCCATACAAAGCCATCCGGGTAAACACGCTTAAAACAAGCGTTCAAGAAGCAATAAAGAGATTAGAAGGTAATGGAATAGATCTTGAAGAGATACCATGGACCAGTGAAGGAAGATATATCACAGGTAATATCACCGATACAATAGACTACTTTCAAGGCTATTACTACATCCAAGATCCTTCTTCAATGATCCCACCAATCATATTAGATCCTAAACCAGGTGAAGTAATCCTCGATATGACAGCATCACCAGGAGGCAAAACAACACATATAGCAGCATTGATGGAAAACACGGGATTACTAATGGCAAATGAAGGATCAATCAAGAGAATACCGACACTAAGATTCAATCTAAGCAAATACGGTGTAACAAATACAATTGTAACAAGGATGGATGCCACACAAACGATTAAAACAGACATACGATTCGATAAGATACTGCTTGACGCCCCATGTAGTGGAGAAGGCCTTTTCACAACCAATAAGGAAGCTTGTAGACAATGGAGCCTTAAGAAGGTGAGAAAATGCGCTAATATACAGGCGAAGATGATAGAGAATGCAGCAAGTCTCCTAAAAGAAGAGGGAGTCCTAGTATACAGTACCTGCACTCTCGCTCCAGAAGAAAACGAGGCGATAATAAACTCTATACTGGATACAGGTTTTAAAGTGGATAAGATAAACTTGAATGGATTAGATGCCCGGCCAGGAATAACCCACTGGGAAGGATCCGAATACGATAAGACTGTAAAAGATACTTTAAGAATATACCCACACTTGAACAAGAGTATGGGTTTTTACGTTGCGAGGTTGGTTAAATGAGGATGCCAATAGTTTTAAACTCACGGAAGAAAAATAAGCTGGCTAAATCATTCAATAAAAAATACGGGATCGACAAGAGCATATTCAAGGAATATTCCATCATAGACTACAATGACTTTAACTGGATAATAAAAACCGAGTCAATAATCC
>CAYREE010000051.1:0-14189 GCA_964423225.1 uncultured archaeon
GGATTAGACGCCGAGAAACTTTTAGGGTTAATATCTCGTGAATCACCTGGTTTGATCGGGATAAATGTGTTGACATCTGCATTACCTGAGGTTTACAATGTAATAGCCTCGATTAAGAGTAAATTTAACATACCAATCGTAGTTGGTGGATCACATGTAACCGAGGTTCCATCAGTCGTTTCTCTATTAGGTGTTGAATATGGTGTAAGAGGTGAAGGTGATTATTCTATGCTTCAACTCTGTGAGTATTTATTCAAGGGTAATGGGGAGATATCAAAGATTGATGGTTTAATCTATTCTAGCGGAGATGATTTGACAATTTCAGATCCGTCTTATGTAGAAGATTTATCTGGTCTTCCGAATCCTTTGAGGGATGGGGAAAATATCCATAGATACATGTTCACCACGATTATGGCTTCTCGAGGATGTCCGTTTAACTGTATATTCTGTGCTGATCCTCATTGTATGATAAGGTTTAGGAGTCCGGAAAGTGTTTTTGATGAGATGTCTATGCTTGTAGACACGTATAGGATAGGTCGAATAGATTTTTCAGACAGTGTTTTCACCCAAAACAGGGATTTTGTATATGATTTATGCGATCTGCTAGATACTTCATCATTAAAATTCAAGTGGTCTTGTCTTACTAGATGTGATATTGTTGATGACGACTTATTGAAGAGGATGGGTGAATCCGGGTGTTTCCTGATTTATTTTGGCGTGGAATCCGGTGTAGAAGAGATCAGGTATAAGACTGGAAAGAAGATATCTGACCAGAAGATCAAAGAAGTATTCAAAACCTGCCATAAAACCGGGATTAAGACTGGCGCCTCAATGATGTTCGGTTTTCCCTGGGAAACCTTGAAGGATATGGAAAAAACTATTGATTTCGCACTAGAACTCGATCCAACATATGCAGTCTTCAGCCTTCCTGAATTGATGCCAGGTACAAGATTGTTCAAGATAGCCTGCGATGAAGGATATACATCCGATATGTTATGGGAAGAATATATGACTGGAAAAAAGAAGGACCTATATTATGCACCCAAACACCTGTCATTTGATGAATTATACCGGATAGATGCTGAAGCCCATAGACGGTTTTATTTCAGGACAGGATACATTTTTAGGAGGATGTTAGGCATAAGATCCAAGATAGAATATTTTGAGACCAACGATTTGATAGGTAAGTATTTGATGAACTCTATCTCCAAGTCTGATCAAGAAATATAGGGTAAGAATTAATTCTTGATGAAACCATATAAGCCAATCGAGCCTAGTATGATAAAAATTGTTTTATAGGGTATTAGATATCTCTCTTCTCCTACCGCTAGCAAGTATATCAATAAAAATAATGATGCGAATAACAATCCGAAAAATACTAGAAACTTCCGGTCTTTCTGTTTAATGCAATATATTGAGAGTAGGGAAAATGGTATTAATACTAGATAATCTAACATTCTAAAGATTTTAAAAAGTTCAGCATACCATTTGACATTAGAGAATCTTGGGAAGATATGACTTTCGAATAATCGATAAACCTGCTTTAGATTATAAAAGATGTTGGAAGGTTTATTGCGAATGCAATCCAATCCCATACGATAGTAATATAATTGGTTTGAGAATTCCACGTCAGTTACAACTTTTTTTTCTGGATAATCAATATTGGCTGGAGGTATAACATACATAAATTGTCCATCTTTCGAATACTCGAGTTTTGTAATATCACACCAACTAACTGTGAAATGCAGTCCGCCAAGAGAGGATAGCATTATCCGACCACCACTCATATAGTAGTTGTACAATATCTGGGATGAGATAATCAAAAATAATACAAGACTGAGAATGATGATGTTTTTTTTACCTACAGAATTTTTAACATACCAGAGAAGGAATAAAGGGATGAAAAAGATGAGATTTAATCGTATAATACTCGATAATCCGAGGAGTATGCCCAATAGTATCGTCCATCGATAATCATTTGTCCCGGATTTACATATGATGATATATAATGAGGCAAGAAATAGTGGCATGAAGAAATTCTCGCTTATAATGAAGATATTCAGATAGATCAATGGATAGTAGAAACAGTATATTATTCCAGCCATGAATGCTTCTCTATTAGAGCTTAATTTCTCAGTTATTTTATAGACGAAAAAAACTGTTAACGAAGACAGCAAACAGTTCAATACAGGGATTATCTGATACTTTAATCCATAAAGTCCAACCAGTTTTAGAATAGAATAAACAATGGATAGGAGCAGATAAAATGCTGGAGAATAGAATGTTGGAGCCCATATTGGCCTACCATTCACAATTGCGTCAGCACTCTTGTCATAGTAACCCATGTCGGTTACAATGTATTCTTCTGGACTTGTGTAGAGGAAGATATAGGATATGCGTATCACAAAACATAGGAGGATTAATAAAATGATAATCTTGTTATCGTCTCTGACATGCATAATGAAATATTAGTCGTAATAGAATGTTAAAATCAATGATTTGATCCCTAATATAACCTCTTTTTTATCCTTCTATGACCGCTATTATCTCTTCAGAAGTTAAGGCTCTGTCATAAATCCTAAAATCATCTAGAGCTCCTTTGTAAAAAACAAAATCTGGTCCTACCATGTAGGAACTTCGACCATACCCCAACATTAGTTTCTTTTTGTCGGGAATATTATTTAAAAAAGCAGAATTCTTTGAATTGCCAAAATTATAATGTCTATTAGTAAGCTCTTTACCGTTTAGATAACCTGTGTTACCGTTTTCATCGACAACAACAGCGAAATGATGCCATTTATCCTCTGCTAGATTGATATTAGAGTCATAACACAAAAAAGGCTCTTGATTATTCCTTATCCAGGTAACATAGAGTTTTTTATTGTTGGGATTTAAAACTGGTCCAGAATTATATATCCTCTCATTAAAATGTCCGATCTCGATAATAAAAATATTATCTGAATCTTTTTCATTACCACCAATATAAAAGATTGGCATGACAGTCTGTTTATCTAAAATAGACTGATAATTGAACCAGAAGGCAATTGTCCCTTTTTTCAATGTGCTAATGTCAGTAACAGGAAATTCAATATAATCATCAACACCATCAAAAGAGACTGCATTTCCAATTTTTCCTACAATAAAGCCAGGGGCCCCATTCATTGTCCCATGATTACTATTAGCATAATCTTTTGCGTCTTCATCAAATGTCCAATGAGCAATTAAACTTGGATTTCTAGTTGGTTCATGAATGATTTTGGGGGTGGATTCTTCTTTTATTGGTGGCTTTACTTCAGAATCATTTTCTGTGACTACTTCTGACCGTCCTGGATCTTCTTTTAATGCTGGCTCTAGTTCAGCAGCCTTTTCTGGGACTTCTTCTGCTCTTTCAGGTACTTCTTCGATTCTTTCGGGTATTTCTTTTTGTTCTGATTGAAGTTGTTCAATCTGATTTTCTTCAATAATATCATCCTGTTTGATACAACCAGCTATGAATATTAAAAACAACAAGATTAGTATTATACTCCTCATATTAACTTATTTTATTAGATATTGAGTATATAACAATTTTTTAATTATTATCGTCCATTTTGCCGATAAGTCTATTTATTTTTCGGACTTTTCTTGAGTATCCTGCATATGAGCCATAGTATTAAAATATTCGCAGAACAACGATGTAACCCTATTAAAGATGTAAAATAATAGAAAAAGTTGCTATAGGGTCAGATAGGGTTTAACCCCATACTCCTAAGAGTATATTACCTTCGATTTAACCACCTTGCCTGAGCTTGATGGTAATTTCGACATCACACCACTCCAGCGAGCATCTAACCGTTGGTTAGATGTTAGCGCCCTATATACGCTACTCAATGGATTAACGATGAGGGTAATTACCTGATCACCCCGCACACCTGTATTACATATTATGACAACATCATATATAAGCATGTTAGTATTTTTGTAATACTATTGTGGAAAAACATGGTTTACTATTTCTAAAAAAACATATAGATACAAATACATCAATAATTGCAGAATATGGAAGCATATGGATATTTGAAAACGCGGTTCTCGGATAAGTCGGTTCATCTACACTGCTTGATCATTATTATTTTGATTGGTATGATCCTTAGGGTTGCCTTAATCAATCTACCCTCACGTTCAGATGATGCAATCTATTTATACAGGGCATTAGAATTGTATCGTGGTAAGTCGGCGTATACTGAAGTGTTCATGGTTCATCCGCCATTGTATCATATCCTCACCTCAGTGATCTACAAGTTATTCGGAGTTGGTATAATCCAGGGGCGGATCATACCAGTCTTCTTCTCCATAATGTCGTTACCAGCCATATACTTTACAACCAGAAGATTCTACGGGAAGAACGAGGCATTATTTAGCACCTTCTTTCTGGCAATATCCTATGGAGCAATAAGCTTTACAAGCGTAGTATTCCTCAACTCAATACCACTGTTTCTAGGCATAATATCATCATATCTAGTACTTACCGGCATTATAGATAATTCCAATATAAGACTGGTTTTATCAGGGATCATAATAGGACTAGCTTGTATTGTGAAATTATCATCTATTGTCCTATTTCTAACTGCATTAGCCTACATTATTTTGGTTAAAAAAGAATATAAGAGATCAATAGTATTCATCATCGGATATTTTCTAATCATCATCTTATTCTTCACTATATTCTACTCTGATGATATGATCGACCAGCTATTCAAATATCATTTTTCCAAACCCAGTTTAGACATAATATCAAAGACAAAGCTAACCATTATTTCCCTCGCAGTATACTTTCCACTACTTACAATTTACGGAGTTTACAGTCTGATAGACATAATATCCGATAATAAAAGATCGGATGCAGACAAGTATTACTCTATGACAATATTATTTTTAATATTCTTTGTAATTATAATTGGCTATGATCATTTCCAGGGTTCTTCAATATATCTGGCACAATCGATCTATGCATTTGCCATTATCGCTGGTAGGGGTTTTAAGAAGGCTACAACCCAAACATATGTAATGCTAGTAATCTTCTTCTTATCAACGAATTTTATTTATGACATAACCATATTCACTTGCGAACGACCAACCAGCATAAAGTTAATGGAAAGTTTTAACCAAGCATCATATTTCATGACTAAAAACACGGTAAAAAATGACATGCTGATTGTAACCAGTTATATACCCTATTATATCCCATTATTAACAGATAGGACTATTATCCCCGACCTTGTTGATCTGAGTAAATATAGGTTATACCACGATCTAACTGAAAGTAAAATCATAAGTTATAGAAAAAATACACGATACATTATCAGATATAAGGATGAATATGAAAGCCTTGAAAAATATGAGAGATTATATGTGACTCTAGGCATCCCTATAAACAAAGATAATCGAAAATTCAAAAAAATTAAAGAGAAACTACTATTAGATAACACTAAACTAGTTTTCGATAACGATCATATCGAGATCTATGAATCAAATGTTAAGGAACAATAGGATATGTACTATGTCATGCAATACCATAAACATTGAAAAAAAACATTATGTTTTACTGTTATTGATAATATTAATTGGTACGATATTCCGTATTACGAACGTTAATATCCCTTCCCCCTCTGATGATTCCACATACATGTATAAAGCACTGGAATTGTATCGTGGTAAGTCGGCGTATACTGAAGTGTTCATGGTTCATCCGCCATTGTATCATATCCTCACCTCAGTGATCTACAAGTTATTCGGAGTTGGTATAATCCAGGGGCGGATCATACCAGTCTTCTTCTCCATAATGTCGTTACCAGCCATATACTTTACAACCAGAAGATTCTACGGGAAGAACGAGGCATTAATAAGCACTCTTTTCCTGGCAATCACATATGGAGCAATAAGCTTTACAAGCGTAGTATTCCTCAACTCAATACCATTATTCTCCTTCATCATATCTTCATACTTAATATTATCCAGTATTGAAGAGAAAACAAACCCGTATAAACCATTACTAGCTGGAATCCTCATTGGACTTGCCATAATAACAAAATTTACTTCAATAGTCTTCCTGATTACAGTCATCCTTTTCTACTTGCTCAATAGATTCAATTATAAGATTCTCCTTTCATTCATCATAGGAGTAAGCATAATCCTGATATTATTCACCATTATATTCTATTCAGAAAAGATGATTGGACAACTCTTATATTATCACATGACAAAAAAAGGATATGATCTACTATCAAAGACCAAGATAATATTAGTAACTTTCATAATCTTTTATCCCTTGCTCATAATCTATGGACTCCAAGGATTTATTGAAGTAATATTCGATAAAAAAAGATCTAAAGCAGACTTATTTTATACCTTAACCATGTTCATAGCCATCATATTCGCGTTTCTCATGAAATACAGCCATTTTCACGGTCCCGGCATATACCTCGCTCCATCAGTATATGCTTTTTGTATAATCTCCGCCAGGATGTTTAAAAAAGTCTTTCCAGCATTGATCATGATCCTAGCATTCTGGGTTCTCTTTACATCAATAATACAAGACACATCAATGCTCACATGTCAACGACCAGAGAATCAAAAAATGTACGATAGTTACAAGGAGGGTATAGATTACTTAAAGAAGAATTCAGGAAAAAACGATCTATTAATTATCAGCGATTATATCCCATACTACATCCCACTATTAGCAGATAGAACTATTGTCCCCAACCTAGTAGACTTTAGTAGGTATAGGTTTTACTATGACCTAGATTATAAAAAATTCATTAAAGAGAAAAACAAGGCCAAATATATCATATATAATAAAAAAGAACAGGAAAACATACTTGGTATGCAGGAATTATTAAGTTCTATCGGACTAGACTTACATCCCGACACACTAGAGTTTATCAAATTCAAAAATGCAGTCTTAGTTAATAATACAAAGAAGGTATTGGAAAATAATGATATTATCATCTATGAAAATGTTTTATATCAAAAACTAGTTTAAATAGTATTTAAAATAATAATTTAACACTATGGATTTGAACATGGAAATCAATAAGCATGAAGTTTTTGGGTTATACGTGATCTCCATAATCTACATTACTATTATGTTGATCATTTAATTTATTTAATTTGGATGAGTCCAGTATGAATTCCTGCATCCAAATAGCCTTCAGCATATTCTAGTGCCGCAAAAGAATCGATTAACATACCTTTATCATAAAAATGTTTTGCATCATCAAAATAGTTTAGAGAATATTCAATTATCTTTTTAGATATTTTTTTTTGTTCTTCTGATAATGCTGGAGAAATAGTAGCCTCTTTGAATTTATTCTCCGCCTTCTTCAAGTATTTAACGAGTCTTTCTTTTAGTTTTGGGTCAGTTTCCATTATCCGTCTATCATTATGACGTTGCCTTTTGAAGTTATTTTCTTTGTATTGAGTTTTTTCTCCATCTCTTGGATTAACATTTTTTTTTCCTTGGTTTTTACTGCCGACTTTAGGATTTTTATTCTAACTGTTTTACGTTTCTCAAGAGTATTTCTTACTTCTGAAATGAATTCTTTAGAAATCCCATTTTTTCCTAACTGTAGTGTTACTACCTCTTTGTTCATTCAATCAATCCTTTAAGATCTTTTACGCTTTTACATCCAGTTAAGAACATGGCGATCTTGAATTCCTTAATAATCCGTTCAACATATTCTTTCAATCCCCTCGATCCATGCTGTTCAAATATCCTGAGAAAGGGTAATGCAATCCCAAATGCATCAGCACCTAAAGCTATTGATTTCGCCCCATCTAGACCATTTCGGATACCTCCAGAGGCTATTAAAGGCTTGTTTTGCGGTCTTAATTCACGGATACAGTCAATTGTAGGGATTCCCCAGCCAGCAAAAGTTTTACCGACCTCATGGGCTAAACCATTAACCCTGTAGCTTTCAACTTTACTCCAAGAAGTTCCGCCAGTACCACCAGTATCAAACCCATCAACCATTAAAAGGGATGCATCAATACCGGTTATTCCTTCTCCAACACCCTTTATTATGACCGGTTTCGAAATATCCTTCGATACCTTGTTGACTTTAGATATAATATCGCTAAAATCTCTGTCTCCTTCTGGTTGGATTACCTCTTGAAGTGGATTAACATGCAGAAATATTGCATCAGCATCAATCATATCCAAGGCCGCTTCAATTTCTTTTTTAGAATATCCATGGTTCAATTGAACAACACCCAAGTTTGCGAATAATAGGATGTCTGGAGCTTCCTTACGAACTTGAAATGTTGGGATAAGTGATTTATCATCAATTGCTGCTCTTTGACTGCCTACACCCATACCCAGGCCATATTCTTGTGCAAATGATGCTAGTGCCTTATTGATCAATGCTGCTTTCTTAGTACCGCCAGTCATTGATTCTATGATTAGTGGGATCTTAAGGTCTTTATTGAATAATTTTTTGCTGGTGTCGATTTTATTAAAATCGATTTCAGGTAATGCTTTCGCAGGTAGCTTTATGCTATCGAAACCAGGATCTCCTTCTTCTACATCTTCTTCGATGCATATCTTGATATGATCTGTCTTCCTTGAGTTGATCATTTTAATTCCTCCGTTTTAGGAGATAATCTGATATGCTAATTAGACCTTCTTTAGCTTTACTGTCTTCTATTTGTGATAATGAGAGTTTTCCAGCGTCTATCAATTGTTTTACCTGGTTTTTTACATAATCAATGGAACCAATTTCATTTAAGGTGTTAATCAGGGCAGATATCTCTTCATCGGAAGCATCTTCTTTTCCTAAAATCTGTTTTATATGCTGTTTCTGATCTTCTGTACCATTGTTTAATGCATGTACTATGATTAAGGTTTTCTTTCCTTTTCTAACATCGCTACCTACGGGTTTTCCAAGTTCTGAATGATCTGCTGTAAGGTCTAGAAGATCGTCTTTTATCTGGAAGGATATCCCGATATTCTTGCCAAACAAACTTAAAGCATCCATCTGCTGTTTTGATCCTCCTCCGATAATGCACCCGATCTTCATTGAAGCCTCGATTAGAGATCCGGTCTTCTTACCAATCATGTCCATATATTCTTCTTCAGATATGATTTTCCTATCCTCAAATAGCATATCTAGGATCTGTCCCTCTTGTAGTTCACTGTTTGCATGAACAAGTGCTTCCACAGCATTTAATACAACAGCTTCAGAGACACCATTTAGTCTTGTTTCGACAAGTGCTTTAAATGCACCGGAATACATCGTATCTCCAACAACGATAGCAAGTTCCTCCCCCCATATTTCATGTACCGTTGGTTTTCCTCTTCTCTCTTTATCATGATCCATGATATCATCATGGATTAATGTAAATGTGTGAAGTAGTTCTATTGATGCAGCCGCAGAAAGTGCTTTATCCTGACTTCCACCAACTGATTCACAAGATAATAAAAGGAGTATTGGCCTAATTCTTTTACCGCCTGCGGTTATTGGATGGACCAGCATCTCTTGCATGCGTTCATTTCCAATTTGGGTGAATTCAAGCAGTTTTGGTTCTATTATGGCTGTTTTTTCTTTGATTATGTCTTTGATATCCATCGTGTTTTAAACTATCTTGTTCATGGTTAATAAACTTTCGATGTCGTAGAGCCGTATTAAATGGGTTATATTATAAATAAAAAACATTTTTATAATAAAAAAAGTTTATATTATTAACAATTATTTGAAAAAATATTTTGTTTTTAAACCATTGTATTATAAACAATATTAATAATTATTATTAATGATGATTTTAAAGAAGAAGATTCGAGAATTTATGCAATCAAATGTTATTACTTGTTTAAAAGATACTCCGATTATCGATGTTGCTATATTAATGGATTCTAAAAACATTGGTTCTGTGATAATTACTGATAAGGATCGTGTCGTAGGAATTATTACCGAGCGAGACATCACTCATCGATTATATATTGACAATGATTTATCTAAACTTACTGCAAAGGATATCATGACTAATAAAGTTTCTTCTATTAATCCTGATGCTAATATCGGTGAAGCAATAAAAATTTTATTCGAAAATAGGATTAGAAGGCTTCCAATCATAAAAAATGGGAAATTATTGGGAATAATAACTTCCACTGACATCTGCCAGGAGATAAATAATCCGCACGCTTGCACGACTGTAGGAGAAATCATGAGAAAGAATATTGAAACATTATCAGAAGATGAGACTGTTTATAACGCAGTTGGGTATATGCTAGACTCTGATTCGTCGACAGGAAGGCGAGGAGTTGGACATATCATAATTCAAAAACAGGGTAAGATACTTGGAATCATAACTGAAAGGGATATTATAAAATATATTGTCGTAAAAAAACGGGATCTGAAGAAAACTAATGTATGTGATATCATGTCGACTGACATTATAACAATCCAAAAAGATGTTGTAGTCTGCCATGCTGCAGAATTATTGAACCATTATAAATTCAGACATCTTCCAGTAATAGATGAAGATGAAAAGCTCATTAGTACAATTACTCAAACAGACTTGATTGAAGAATTAAAGAAGGAATACGAAGAAAAAAGAATCTAAAATAAGTTTCTTAAAAAAGCTGTATCCAATTCTTCAAGCGTTTCGACTATATAATCCGGGCCAGCTTCAAGCAAAGTTCCTTTTGATTGTGTCCCTGTAGTAACTCCAATACATCTTGCTTTAGCCTTCTTTGCAGAAATGATCCCATGAACTGAATCTTCAACTACGACAGCACAATCAGTGTTTAAACCTAGTTTCTCACAAGCGATTTGGAACATCATAGGATCTGGTTTTCCTCTAGTAACATCTTCTCTAAAAACAAGTGCATCAAAAAAATCATGGATGCCAGCAGCTTTTAGAAGAGCTCTACCCGCCTCGCTCGTGTTTCCCGTCGCAAGCCCGAGTAGTACTCCATTCTCCATTAAATCCTCGAGTAATCCTCCTGCACCGGGAAGAAGAGGTATTTTTTCCTCTAAGCTATCGACTAATGTTTTACGACGCTTTGATACAAAATCCCGATAATTTATGCCAGAAATATGTTGTTTTACAATAAACAAACGGATGATATCCTCTGCAGTCTTTCCATAATGTTTTTCCAAATGAGTTCTAGGATATTTAATCGAATAATCCTCCCAAAAAACCTTTTTAAAAGCCTTATAGTGTAGTTCAAGACAATCTATCAAGGTTCCATCCAAGTCGAAGATAACTCCTTTTAACATAGTTGATATACCATATCGTTTTTACAATAATATTTTAAATATATATTGTGGTATTATCTTGTAAGGCAATTGCATTTCCCGGTTTACCGGTCATTTTTGCAGAGGGGGTTAAAGACGTTCATAATCGCGTCTCGATACATAGTCATGTTAGTTTTGCTTTGACAAATAAAAACGAGACAGCGCGCACGATTACATCAGTCAAAGAATCGGATCGGAATTCATTTATCCTTAATGGAAAACAGCCAGGCGGTACAAGATCTGTTGGAGTTATACGACTGATTGAAGAGATGCTCTCAATGTCTAATGCTGATCATAAGATTGAAGTATCCTCTTTGAATGATAATATCCTTACAGGATCTAGCGATTCTGGATCTGCCGCACTAGTATTCGCATTAGATAATTTGCTGGAATTGAACCTTGAAGAACCAATGCTTTGCAGGCTTGCGAGGAAAGTTTCTGAAACAGCATATAGGAGCATATATGGTGGCTTGAGTGAATATCTCGTGAATGATGAGGGTATTATCTATACATCTAAGATAGTATCTGAGGATTTTTTCAAAGATGTTAGGATTTTTGCCTGTCCATTTGACTATGAAAGACATAGTGCTGATGACTTGCACTTAAATGTGTTAACACACCCAGGTTATGCGACAAGGAAAAAACAAGTCGCTGAGAGGATAATTGCATTAAAGGAATATGTGAGAGAAAAAGATATTTATGGTGTGTTAAAACTTATGGAAGATGATGCTAAGACTGTTCACTCAATGTTTGAGGAATCCGGATTAACTGTAATCAGACCACTGATGAGAGGTTTATGTAAAAAGATAGAGGAGTTAAGACTGAATGATATCAAAGCAGTATGGAATGTTGCTGGAGGATCAACAGTCTATATATTCTGCCTTAAGGAAGATCAGGATGATATCTCACATCTCTTGAGACAAATGCATGTAAAAAACGAGGAGTATAAGATCGCAGGAGCTGTTAGAAATATTTAAATCCTTTAAATCTTATTCATTTGCATGAGTACTGGTATAGGATATGGAAAGACCATATTATTCGGAGAACATTTTGTTGTTTATGGACTAGACGCGATTGCAGCGGGATTTGATAAAAAAACCGTTGCAACAATAACTGATTCTGATGAATTCGAGTTTATAGATGATAGACCTCAGACGCCAGGATACAAAGATAAGAAAATAGACGAGATAGACAGACAGATTAGTTCACTTAGATTATTCTTCAGTCTTGACGAGAGAAATCCTGTAAGGATCACTTTGTCGGGTGATCTAGTCTGTGCTTCAGGTGTTGGATCAAGTGCAGCCCTTGCAGCATCCATCTCTCATGCTTTAAACGAACATTTCGATCTTGGATTGACGATAGAAGAAGTCAATAATGCCGCATATCTTGCTGAGGAAGCAGGTTCAGGAAAACCTTCAGGAATCGATAATACTTGTTCAGTCTACGGTGGATTCATACTATTTGCCAAAAACCTTGAAGGTGGACCAAATAAGATAGAGACTATTACTGTTGATGAGCCGATAGATATTGTAATGGCTAATTCAGGGATTACACAGACTACAAAAGAGGTTGTCGAAGACGTGAGGCGTCAATATGATACAGATTCTGTTCGGGTTCAAAAGATATTTGATGAATATTCAAAAGTCGTGAAAGAGGGGTTAGATGCAATAAGATCTGGAGACTATACTCATCTTGGAGAATTAATGAATAAGAACCAGGAACTCTTAGGTGAACTAGATCTTTCGTGTAAAGAGATACAAGAGATTATTGATGTTGTCAATTCTTCTGGAGGACTTGGAGTCAAATTAACAGGAACTGGTAGGGGTGGTAGTGTTATCGCTTTGACTCCAGGTGAACAACTACAAAACAAGGTTGCTAAAGCCGTTGAAGATATTGGATACTCGGTATACAAGACAAAGATAGGAGTATAGGTTATCCTATGATAACCTTTTTTCCATCTATCCTTATCTTATCCCCCGTCTTGATCTTTCCGATATCGATCTGATCGACTGCTGGAATATCGCTTATAATACATCCCACAGCCACAATCGTCTCGATATCCTGATTAATCATTGCAAGAGGGGCGTTACCATTCTTTGAAAGCTGATAGATTGTGTATGGTGCGACCGTACTTCCCTTCCCATAGGGAAAAACCAGGATCTTCCCAGATATGCTTTGTCCATTCAGACTGTTGTCTTGGTCGGTTATCTCTCCAGTCTCAGGGTCTACGCCCCCATAAAAGCTAATTGGATCCTTAGTCACAAGAGCCTCACCCTCGATTTTTCCATTATTAATTATTCTGCCATTCAATTCCATTTTCCACTCACCGCTGTATCCAAGCATTTTTTGAAGTCTCCAATATGAACTTGGAATTTATTCTTTCCCCTTGCATAGAAGCATGCTTTAGCACTAGTTGTTGCCATAACCTTGAACCTGCCCTTGATTGGAGCTACAACCATACAGGTGTCTACTGCAAGCTTTCCTCCAGCATCCTCTATTATCTTGGTATATCCGCGCTCGTCAGCTATCTGTTTTGTCGGCCTTGCAGTCGCCACCCATAATTCGACATTATCATTGACTTTCTTGTCTTTTAAGAATTCTGCTACTTCTGCTATCTCTTTGATGCTTGCATGTGGACATCCAAGAGAAACAAAGTCAACTTCTCCTGCATCATCATTAAGGTTCTTATATGCTTCCTTCAAGTCTGATTCTTCTATCGATACTTTTTCCTTTGGAGGCTTATATAATGCAGCTTCAGGAGTGACATCTTTAATATGATACATTGGTGGGCCCCCATAGGTTATGAATGAGGCGCCAAAACTCTTGAGATAATCCGTATTGGTCACTCCAATCCCGGTTATATATGATGGTTTTTTCTCGCTTGCTTTTCCCAATGCATATCCTAGTGCA
>CAYREE010000052.1:0-14023 GCA_964423225.1 uncultured archaeon
GAGCGCTCTAACCAACCTGAGCCACGGGACCATAGATTAATTGGAGTATTATAGTGGATTTGATATATAAAAAAAGTTATATGTTATGATATACTCAAATCGCTTCTAAAAGATGTTTATCCCATTCTACCAGCATTTTTTAAATCTAATTTCATTGCTAGTTCGTCAGTTAATTCAAGATTATCATCGATAATGTTAATTTTTTCATTTGGATCCGATTCAATATTATATAGCTCTAAGGTTCCATCACCCTTCCTAATTAGCTTATTCGGGCCTTTAACGATATATTCCGAGATGGAATTTTTACCATATATATATTCTCTTGAGTATATTCCCTCGATTAATAATTTAACAATGCTATGGGTTGACATCTTATCTGTTCTTGTTACATTAACCATATCCAGTAAGCTGGGCATTAAATCGATTAATGCAACTGTCTCATCCACATTAATTCTGCCTTTTATCTTCGGATGGTGGATGACAACTGGGACGCGAACGCATGTCTGGTAGGAGACACCATGTGTGAGGATTCCTCGCTCTCCAAGATTATCTCCATGATTTGAGTATAAGACGACTATAGTATCATCTAAAAATCCTTCGTTAAGCAACTTATAAACATCCTCTAGTTCGGAATCTAAGTATCTGACCTGGTTTTCATATACTCTAGAAATTAGTCCCAATTCTTCATATGTCATATTGCGGATCTCTCCCTTTTCTATTAAGTACGTGTATATCGGACCCTTCTTATCATAGAATGGATATGGCCCACCAATCTTTTGCGTATCTCCGACTTTTGGGATGTCATAATGGATTATTTTATGGTTCCCATATTTTTGGGTCCAAATAAAATCATGGTTGATTAGTTTCCGGTTTCTCGGGTAATGATATGGATAATGAACGGAATTAGTATGGTAAAACAAGAAGAATGGGTTATCCCTTTTTTTCTTTAGTTCTTTGATTACTGTTTTTAGAGAGTCATTTACTGGTGATTTTGAAAAAAAATGTCGAAATCTGTAGCCACTATCTTTTTTTGCCTGCATACCCCCCCAATAACCCACATTTACCAGGATTGTATCATATCCATTTTTCCTTAAAATTTTTGATATAGACTCTGGATTCCTCTCTTTTAAATTCCAGGCGAAATCTCTCACCCTAAATAATTCAAAGGCATCTCTACCCACTAATGTTGCCCATTGGCTTGGATAAGTCCATCCTGAAGCTGCGATAGCATTGTGTAAAACAATAGAGTCCTTAAAGAATCTTTCTGTCCTTGGAGTAGAATTTGACTTTATGTTAGTCAGGCTGAAATAATCGTGTCTCAGCAACTCTGTGTTTAGGACAAGTATATTGCATCCAGGACAAGATAAGTCTGGAGTATTATTATTAAAACTTATCTGACTTATGAAAAAAACCGAGATAAAGACTGCAAATAAGCCTGTTAATACCAAGATTTTCTGTTTTAAAATAACAGATGGATTATTGCCCTTATTTGTTTTCTTATGAGCTTTACTTTTTTGACTAAACATCACTCATCTTAATACATTGTAAATCATTGATTATCCTAGTCGGATCCGAATTTGATTTAATGTCGACATAATTTTTAAATTCAATAGTATACCCTTTTTTCGGGCATTTTAAAAATCCATATATTGCCTTGTATGTAATCAAATCTTTTGTACATATGCCAAACACGTAATTAGAGTTTGCATAACCTGTATAATATCTTATTAAACCGTCTTTCACAGCCTTCTCTCTGAATTTTGGGGAGAATTCCTCTGGGCATTCAATGACTCTTGTATGTTGTCCCGCGTATGCCACCTTTTTCCTTTTATAAAGCGTCTGAAATAGTGAGAATTCGTTTAATATGTAATCTTCCATTTCGGCTATAGTAAGGTTCTGGATCACCTTTATGTTTAATCGTCCTACCTCATATTCATATTTCCATCTGGATAATGATTCTTTTTCATATACTAGACTGAATACTCTTCCCCAGAATATTTTCTGGCTTGTTTTTTTCAGTGTTGATTCAGTTTTTCCATTAGAGTCAATTCCATTATCCTCTAGGGTGATACATCCAGATACTGCTAGTATGCAGGCTGCAAGAAGTACTGTCTTCTTTATCATGTAAGTATTTCCTCTAGTACTCTGCCTTGTACGTGTTCTGGTATTTCCTCGCCTAGTATTGTCATAATGGTTGGCATCTGGTCTACCATCTGGATAGGTTCTTCTATTACAAAGTTCTTTTTCACTCCTGGACCTACTATGATGAATGGTGTCCACATACCTTTTGTTTCATTTGAAAATATTGCTTGTTTGTAACCTGTTTTTAATGGAACGTCGAATAATTTAAGATCTGCGGTTATCTCCTCATTCCATCCGTAACCTGCCTTATTTGCGATGACAAGGTCTCCAACCCTGCTTTGTGGAAGGTCTAGGAATTCTGTAGAATCCTCCCATTTGATGGCTGCTCTTACAGGTTTTACTCCATTATCATCCTCTAATTCAAAGAGGGTCAATGTCACTTCATCCCTTAATTTTTCATATTCTTCCCCGCTTGACCGCATCCATTTCTCACCAATCCCCTCAGGATCAATGTATACATTGTCCATCTTAAGGTATATTACTTTTGTATCCTCCCAGTTGATGATTGGTTCTCCAGTGTCTGGATTAATATCATATACTAACCAGCCTTTCTCTGCGAAAAGGTTGTTTAGCCTGACCCATTTGTTTACTGGTACTGCTCCATGATCAGAGCTTAGAACATAGACTGTCTTATCATCTGATTTTTCCATCATCTTACCCACCATCTCGTCTAATCTCTTATACATGTCTAATACTTCACCCATGAGTTCTTTGCGTTGCTCTTCTGAGACATCATTGTACCTTGAACTTGTTGGATCAATATAACCAATCCACCATCTTCCAGTCATCATCTGGTTTGGAGAGTATATGTCGTGTATGAATACATCAGGATTATATAACTTGTATATCCCATCTATTGCACTGCTATGCCAATCAAAGCTTAAATGCATTTCATCAAGGAACGTCTTTTTATCTTCTGGATAGTACATTAGTTGCGGGGGGAAATTATCAACAAAATCGATCATTGGCCCTACTTCTTCATGTAGTTCATCAGATACTTCTGACGGTTTGACATCGTATTTGTTTAGGTTGTCAACAACAAATCTTATCCTGAAGAATCCATCTTCTTCGAGTTTTATAACATGGAGTCTTACATTTGATTGAACGTCATTATCATTCCACTTATATGTTGCTGGTATCCAGTCACTCCATCCGCCTTCTTTTAGAGTCGACTCGATTTTCGTGCCATCCACTGAGAATAATACTTGATCATAATTCTCTATTGAATCATCAGTTGAATCAATAATTTTTGCATAAATTATTTGTCCGTGTCCTTGTAGCTCTAGGTCTAATGGAGGACTATTTGATTCGATGTCTATTCCCCATTCACTTGTGTTGGAATATTCGATGAATTTTGTTAATTCATATCCAAAGTAGAAGAGTCTTGATCCTCTGGCGAGTTTTTTTCTTTGTTCAGCATCTTTTTTTTCAAATATTAGCGAGTGGAAGTCAGCTCCCCATCCTCCCCATCTACCTCTTATTGTAATACCGTTTTCAAGCTCTGGTGGAGTGGATCCTGGCATTGATAATAATACGACATCTTTTCCGCTTTCTTCTAGTAGTGACCATATTGCAGGGATTTTTCTAGCCCTTGAACTGAAACCACCTACTGATGGTTTCTGTAGTGAATATCCTTCAATATGCATCGGTCCGTCGGCGACACCGTGTATCTCCGGATACGTTCCTGTGAGTAGGGTTGCGAAATTTGTGGGTGTGTGGGATGGGAATGTAGGGATTGAATATCCATATGCGCCTTGATCCATCATCTTCTTGATGTTTGGTAGGATTCCCTGTCTTGCAAGATTGAATATGTTCATCAGGCCTGGATCAGCTCTCATGCCATCTGGGATGAACCAGTGTAGCTTATTGGCTTTAACCATCTGTTTTTCCGGTATAGTCTCAAGTGTCGATACCGTTTTTATCGTCGTTTCTGTTGCCTGTTCTTCATTGACTGGTGGTGATTGAGTGCTTATACAACCTAAAACAACAACCAGTAACCCAAATAATATAATTCTTTTAAAAAAAATTGTTTTCATTTTATCAACCCTACTTGTAAAAAAATATCCAATATAATAGATTATACTTTTAATATATTAACTATTCCCCCAACCGTGAATTACTAGTTAAATTACTGAGATATTATAATGGTTTGATAGCATGGGCTTAAAGAATTTGCAACCAAGTTTTATTCGATTAGAGTCTTCAAGTTATTGTCAATTGAATTGTGCTTCATGTCCCAATACAAAAGGATTGATCGAGAATGTATCGCTTAAAAATAAAAATAAATCAAAGACAAGTGATTGTCTTATAAATCCGTGGGAATCCCACCTTAATACCAATAACTTTCCCGGACTTAGATCTATTGGACATGGTAATCTAAGCCTTCATAATTTTAAAAATATCATATGTGATAATCCGTTTTTAAGACATATAGAATTGTCAAATTGGGGGGAGACTTTTCTGAATCCTGAATTGAAAAAGATAGTCGAATATGCTTTTAACAAGGGAGTTTCCCTGACTTGTGATAATGGTGTTAATCTAAATGATGTTGATGTTGATGTTCTGGAATCTCTCGTGAAATATCGCTTTAAGAGTATGGTCGTGTCTATTGATGGAGTTTCAGAGGCATCATATTCATCAATTAGAATGGGCGGGGATTTTAAGAAAGTCATAAGCAATATAAAAAAAATCAATGAATTAAAGGAGAGATACTCCTCTCGATTTCCGATTATGACCTGGCAGTTTATACCCTACGATCAGAATGTGGGGGAGTTGCATTCAGCGAGATTGATGGCAAAAGAATTGGATATGAATTTTTACATTAAATTCAGTGTCGAGGAATCTTTATCTTCTAAAGTAGACTGTCAGGAATTGAATAATGAGGTTTCGGGAGGTATATCAAGCAGAAGAGATTACTTTAATAAACATGGTATCATACATCGACAGAAACTGATATGCAGTCAATTGTGGCAGTCACCACAAGTGAACTGGGATGGAAGATTACTTGGTTGTTGTATAAATTATTGGGGGGATTTTGGAGATGTTTTTAAAGATGGTCTTATCCCCTCGATTAATGGCGATAAGATAAACTATGCAAGAAAAATGTTAATTGGCAAAGCAAAGCCGAAGGCTGATAATCCATGTTCATATTGTGTTTATTATAAGATTATGAAAGATTCTGGTAATTGGATCACTAAACGAGATCTAGCGGTATTCAAGTCATGGTCTTGGATTAAGGATTTTTGGATGACTCATTTTGGTAGAATACCGCTGCCTAAGGGTTTTTGGGTGTGATGCAGCCTTCCAGTTTAAAATTCTATCATCTCCTAAGCCGTATTAGGAAATTCTGGATTTTATCTGATAAATTATAATCTCTGAGGCATGATGCGATACAAGGTAGACTGCATCTGATAATCTTCTCCCTCAATTTTCTTGCCTTATTATTAAACCATATCTCTTTGATATTTTCCTCTGTTGCATTTCCAATTGGGGGGTAATTATAACATAGTTTTACCTGCCCGTCTGCCAGGATATATAAATTCTTGTAGCATACTTTGCAAAAGTTCCGTTTTGGGATATCCAATGGATTTCGAAAGTATTTTTTAAAATTATTTAAATCTTTGGTTGGAGTGGTTATTGGTATTCCCTTACCTTTGATCGAAATCAATTCGTCGACTTGTCTGTCAAGCTCGTTTAAATCATCTATCTGCCATAAAGGATTGTCCTGTGATGCACTCATTTTCCATGACATCCTAACATCATCCCCGAAAGTATCCCTGATTGGATGAAAATCAATACAGTCAACTCCGATTTCGTGTGCGAAATGTGCAAATTCCGTCGATAATTGTCTTTTGTCACCACGAACTGGACGCTTATACTGACCCGAGACTTTTTTCTCTTAATGTATTTTATCGATGATACTACTTTTTTATGTATGCCTTCAACTCCTTTATACTTGTCATGGATCTGGGGATTTATACTGTTTAATGAGAATGTGATGCGGTCCACACCAGTATCTAAAATCTTATTTATGTATTCTCCCTCAAACATTATACCATTAGTGCAGACATTTGTGTGTATGTTATAGCTTTTTGAATATCCTAGTAATTCAAGGATATTTTTATGGATAAATGGTTCGCCTCCCGTAATAGTAAGGTTGAATGTTCCAGTCCATTCATACAACTCTCCTATAATCCTCTTCCATTCGTCGATTGATAGATCCTCCTTGCTACCGTTGCTCTTCCATAAATTACATATCTCACATCTGGCATTGCATTTATTAGTTATTACGAATATGACCTGATATGGCCCATTTATGCATTTATTGGTGATAATACCAAGTTTTATGAGGATGTCTTTCGTGACCACGTCAAATGTAGTATTAAAAACTCTCCAATTCATTTTAACTATTCTATCATGGGTTTCTACCCCCTATGTTCGAGGGAGCCATAATGTTAATTTAAAATTTTTTTTTTAGGTGCTTAGTCTTTTATCTGAAATAGTATTCCTGATTTTGGTTTAATAATAGTGGCGAGTCCACGAGATGTTTCTAGACAATTACGATGATATACGTGTTGTTTCTATCCTGAAAAGCTTTTTATAACACATGGAAAAAATCCGGGATTTCAAAACATTTGTACAACTTTACAGTATATAACCATTTTTTAAGTTGGCCAAGTAAAATAATTTTTAATTCAGTGGGAAGCACCTATTTAGGGAGTATGACTTCACTTAAACTGCTCGCCTATAAATTTTTTAATCTAGTCGACATATGAAATCATAGATAATATGGATAACAAAAAGGCTATTATTATCGGGGCAGGTCCTGCAGGATTAACCGCCGCTTTTGAATTACTTAAAAATTCTGACATCAAACCGATTGTATTTGAAAAGGACGAAATCGTGGGAGGGATCAGTAAAACCATTGTTTATAATAATAACCGAGTGGATATTGGAGGACATAGGTATTTCTCAAAAAGAGAGGATATTATGAGCTGGTTGTATGGAATACTGCCACTTCAGGGATCGCCTGCGAAAGATTATAAGGAAAGTGGAAAAAAGATTGAGCTTTCGCAAATACCTGGTGCACCGGATCCAGAGAAAACAGATAAGGTTATGCTGATACGGGAAAGGGTTTCCCGGATATTATTGGGGGATAATCTTGTCGATTATCCGATAACGATGAATTATAAAACTATCAACCAGATAGGTTTTACTAAGATATTTAAGATTATTTTAAGCTATGTTAAAGCACATGTTAAACCAATTAAGAAAGAGGTAAACCTTGATGATTTCTTCATTAACCGTTTCGGTAGAGAACTCTACCTGACCTTCTTCAAAGAATATACCGAAAAAGTTTGGGGTGTATCAGTTAAGAAAATTAATGCTAAATGGGGATACCAGAGGATAAAGGGTTTATCACTTTTAAAATCGTTATTACAGTCGATTAAGGACAAGATCATTAATAATAAAAATACGTTAAGCATTGAGACGAGTTTGATAAAACAGTTTGCTTACCCAAAGCTCGGTGCAGGTCAATTATGGGAGGAAGTGGAAGCACGGGTATTGAATATGGGTGGGGAAGTATACAAGCGGCATGAATTGATAGGCATAACAATCAAAGAAGGGATGGTTGAAAACGTTATTGTCCTTGATAAGGAGACTCAGCAGAAGAAGACTATTGTTGGTGACTATTTCATATCAACAATGCCGATAGACGAGTTGATTGAACGTATCGAAGACGTCCCTGACGAAGTGAGAGAGATTTCAAACGGGCTTATATATAGGGATCATATATTAGCAAGTATTATCGTTCGAGATCTGCAGATGAAGGATCAGACTAGCGGTGCAGGAAAAAACAAGATCATCCCTGATGACTGGATTTATATACCCTCTAAAGATTTGAAACTATCCAGGATACAGATATTCAATAATTGGAGTCCATACCTAGTAAAAGACATTAATACCGTGTCTCTTGGATTAGAATTCATCTGTAGTGAAGGCGATGATTTTTGGCGTAAAACAGATGTGGATATCGTATCACAAGCAAAATCCGAGCTTGAAAAAATTGGTTTAATCGAAGGTAATAATATTGTTGAATATAAAGTGATCCGGACACGAAAGGCATATCCCTGTTACTTTGGGACATATGAGAAGTTCAATAAGATAATTGATTATATGAACGGATTTGAAAACTTGTTCCTCATAGGAAGGAATGGCATGTATCGGTATAATAACCTGGACCATGCAATGTTGACGGCTATGGCTGCGGTTGAAAATATTGTTAATGGCATTAAAACAAAAGAGAATATATGGAAAGTAAATTCCGAGGATGAATACCATGAGGAATGAGGAATACATAAACAGATAATCAAAGTATACACTTCATCCCGATCATATATGGACTTATGACCTATAGGATATCGAGTATAACGTGTGCCTGGGAGGAATAGATGAACTACAAGGTTTTTCGAATAGCCATTGATGTTCTAATCAAAGACATCATCATATGGTTTGGAAAGTTGACTGGGAAATGCTTGAATAAACCCTATACAATAACTTTTGCAGTGACAGACACATGTAACGCCAAATGTATAACTTGTATGCAATGGAAGAATTCTATTCCTGAGGGTGAATTATCAAGTGAAGAATGGATCAGTCTTTTATACGATCTCAAAGAATGGACTGGTACTTTCAGCATCCATTTCACAGGGGGTGAACCGTTTATAAAAAAAGGATTCTTTGATATATTATCAAATTCTAATCACCCTAGTATTTACAGTACGGTCTGTACAAATGGTTTAATCCTAAAGAATGTAGATGTTTATAATAGGATTGTCAAATCTGGGGTTGACAGGCTCACAATTTCCCTTAATAGCATAGACCCGGAAATCCATGACAAGTATAAAGGAGTTGAAGGCACCCATAAAACAGTTGTTGATGGGATACATTACTTTAAGAAGAATAATTGCGGCATAAATATCAATACGATATTCATCATCACTAAGGATAACTATCATCAACTAAATGATTTTCTTGTATGGGCGAAGAGAACTGGAATAGACAGTGTTGACATCCAACCGATCAGAGATACCCTACCGAAGGATCTTAGAGATAATCAACCCCATGGGGCTTCAACAACAAATCCATTATGGAAAATAGACGACCTTGAAGAATTAGACCAGCAACTGGATAATGCTAAAGATAAAAAAAGGCAGGGTTTTCATATTACAGTGCCTGACAATGAATTCGAGATATTCAAGACCTATTATCGAGATCCAAAACAGATACCAAAGAGACAAAAATGTGACATCGGCTACAGGAACTTAATCATACATCCTAATGGAGATGTTAGACTATGTTATTATCTCCCTAAAATCGGGAATATCTGTGATAATAGCCTGAAAGAACTATGGTTTTTAAAAGACACTGAAAAGCAGAGAAAAAGTATGATCAATTGTCAGGTTCCATGCGTCTCAGCATGTCTTCGAGAATTCAGTTTAAGGGAAAAGATAAGATATTTCTTCATTAGACTCATGACCTAGGAATCTGGGTGGTCATGGGGTGGGGTTTTTACAAACGATATTATCCCAGATATTATCCCGACACCCATAGTAATCAGATCCAGAAGTGTGAATAATATCGATTTTAATACAAATGATAATCCTTTTTCCCGATATAAAAAAGTAAAGAAATCACGGTAGGAGTAGATATACACTAAGAATAATAATGCCGACACTTTTGGAAATATTGCAAGGGATATTATTATAAGATATGCTAGTGGTATGCTCAGGATTTGAGACATACGTGCATGTGAAAATCTCTTTTTCTTCCCGAACTCTCTCCACCCCTTTTTACCTAGGAATATCCGGGTGAAATGATAGGATATTATATAATCATTTCTTAGAATGGATTGCAGGTCATATTGTTTTAGGTGAATAACCTCCAAATCTTTGTCCAATATTATCTTATGCCCTCTTTTATTTAGCCTTAATCCCGACTCTGTGTCTTCACCAAATCTTTTCGAAATATCTGGCATCTCGAGCAATCCCTTTTTTATCGCAAATATCGAGCCAAATAAAAAATCGATTTCAGTCGAGCATTTATTGAAAATATAATTCATATACAGGTTTTTATAATTGCTGTAAAAGTCGTTGTTTGGATGCTTTTTAGAAAATAATCCCACAATTGCTGAGATATCAGAATTATCTTCGAATCCAGTGATTATCCGCCTAATCGTATTCTCAACTATCACAATATCCGAGTCTATAAAAACTATTATATCGTTTTTAGCCTTTTTCTCACCAATATATCTTGCATTTGCCGGGCCCTTGTTCTCCTCCAATTCGATGATGTTTATCGGATATTTTTTAGCGATGCTGAGTGTCTTATCGTCGCTCAAATCGTCAACAACAATGATCTCGATATCTATATCTTTTATCTTTATTATCGGATCAAGGCATTTTGAAATGGTTTTTTTCGAGTTGTATGTTGGGATAACGATCGAGACTTTCATCTTATATCCAATTTATCATTTGCAGCAACTTTTATTTTTTTTATAATAGTCTGAGAATCTTTTTTCGAGGATTTTATCTGACTCCATTATCTTATCACCCTTGATGGCCCTTATCTCGTTTAAACCAAATATTTTTGCATAGTGTTTCCAAATTCCTGGACAGATATAATCGAACTTACATATCTTACACTCTTTTGACTTAATACAGTGTCTTTTAGCCTCGATTCTCATAATGCCTTCCCTTAAGCTTTTTTTAAGCCCTATTTCAAACGCTTTTTTCTTGTCTGTGTAAAGGATTATCCCAGCAATAGATGCTAAATTGCTGATTATGGCATTTCGCCTAATATGTACGCGATGATAGTAGTCCCATTCATATGGATCATAGGTATTCTGGTAAAGGTCTGTTATGTACTCCTCGTATCCTGGGAGAAAACAAAATGGCAATACCTTTATAGATATTGTCTCTAGACAGCTGCTATATTCATCTATCATCTGCATTATGTGTTGGGTGGTGTCTGAATACTTGACCCAAAGACTTTTTTGAGTTTCAGATGCGTCGTCTAATGGGGAAAAATAGATATAATTAACCTTTTTAACGCCTTTGTCAACAACTAGCTCTGCTATTTCCCCAACATGCATATAGTTCATATTATTTACAACTGTATTAGTCCTTGCAGAAGCTCTATAGTCTATAATATTTGATATTGCATTCAATGCGTCGTTGAATGACCCGGTTCGGCCAGTTAGTTTATCATGTAGTACTTGATTATGCCCATGGACAGAGACTATCACATCGTCTACGCCACGTGATATCGCTTCTTTAGCGAAATCCTTTTTTGAAAACATTACACCGTTTGTTATTACCGATATATTAGGGAATCCAAGTTCGTCCTTTGCAAAGCTTACGAGCTCTAAGAAGTCATCTCTTATCGTGACTTCTCCACCGGTCATCTCCACTGTGGTTATCCCAAGGTTTCGTATCTGTTTTAGTAATTTCTTAATTTTTTCGGTTGTTGGATTGCATCTTTTATCCTTCCGATCTTTAAAATAGCAGAATAGACAGTTGTTATTGCATATATAACCTAGATTCGCATCCAATCTTTTGGTGATAGGCATCATGAACCTGTTTTCTGGACTCATTTTTTTATTATTAACATGTATAGATATCCTGCAATAATAGAGGTTTGAGAAATTGTCAGAATTGATACTGCCAACATTTTATTTTTAATGCTTTTGTACTGGTTTATTATGTAATAAAAAAGTCTGATATACTCTTTTATCGCAACAAATCCAGATTTTCCATGTGCTTCCATGATTTTTCTTGATGCTTTGCCGTAATTAAAATGCTTGGTTATTAATTCATTGAAACTCAAGCCCCTGTCATGATAAACTTTAATATCCTTTACTAGAATCAGTTTTTTTCTTTTTTTAACCATTCTATCATTAAGTTCCCTATCTTCTCCAGCGGCAATATTGAAAGATTCATCGAATCCACCCACTTCCTCTAGAGTTTTTTTCCGATACCCTGAATTACATGAGCAAATAAAATGGCATATTCCATTATATTGTCGCGCATCGAGATACCAATTGAATAGGTCTGTGTTAACTTGATTTACGATTCCTTCCGACTTGTTTTTTTCTATATATCCTCCGATACCGTCTACTTCAATGCTCTTTTCCCATAATTCAATGTTTTTCTTAAGCCATCCTTCAGTTGGGATACTATCATCATCTAAAAAAAGTATGATCTCACCGTTTGCATCATTAATTCCCCTATTCCTAGCTGCTGCAGGGCCCATTCTCTCTTGATGATGGATGATCCGAATATTAGCGTATCTGATACTATGTACCATCTCTTCTAATGCCTTTTCTTCACCCCCATCATTTACAATTATTATTTCGACATCCTCATGGTTTGCAACTTGAGAAACGAGCACTTCTAAACATTCCTGTAATTCAGTATTATTATCTAATGTAGGGATAACTATGGAATACCTCGGATTTCTATCCCTCATTTATTCACCTGTCTGAATTCAATTTTTTTTACGACATATATCCCATCAAAAGTAGTAAATATAATTTGTTCTTATAAGTTTATGAATAAATTTTTTTTTATTGGATTTTTCACTTTTATTATATTATTTTCTCTGGATTTATGGGTAAACTCTGATAGAATGAGGGCTTACACCATTTATTAAAAGTTCATCACCTGTTGATGTGTGTGGACGCAATCTATCACTCCAAACGATTAAATAATCAGATATCAAATGGTTTATTAAATGCATATTAATACCCGAAAATCTGTTTTTCCTTTGAATAAGTTGAATTTCTATTCTCTATTACCTATTATCTCATCCTATCTACTCCTAACAATCTTGATGGCCTGGCCATTAGTACTTCATCTGGATGGTTTTCTTCTGACAAAAGACAAGAGTACGATTTATCATTCAGTTGATGCATTATGGGGGCTTTCTCTTCTATCATTAAGTTGTGATGAAATAACTCATTCATATACGTTTATATGCATTGGTCATGGAACCAGTCATGTTTTTTTCGTTTTGTTAGGCATGCCATTTATTCTACTGCTAAATATGCCTATTGTCGTTTATTATAACCTATTTTTCCTCTTTTCTGTTTTCACAACAGGTTTTTTCATGTATCTACTCATGTTGGAATTGAGCAAGGATCAGGTTGCAGCATATTTTTCTGGATTCTTGTACATGTCTTCCAATTATATTATAAACGAATATGTTTGGGGTCATATACACCTGTTTCAGTTACAATGGATACCCTTGATTTTTCTTCTTTTAGAGCGTTTAATCAGAAATCCAAGATTATTGAATTCTATATTGCTTGGTATCGTATTTTCAATACAATTAGCTGTTTCTGAACAGATAACCATGTATCTAACCCTTATATTGCCGGTATATCTTATCCTACGGATTATGGTCTGTCGAAAGGGTATTGTTACTTATTATCCTTTCATAAAACAATTCTTTTTTTCAATTGTTATTTCCCTGGTTATCTCTATCTACTATATTATTAATCGGATAGGGGTGTGGACTCCGACATGGTCCATTAGTAGGAATCTTAAGATTCGTCATAATCTTACCTCTATCTTTGAGCTTTCTAATATTAATTCTCCATTATACCTGGGGATTATTCAGATATTACTATTGTTTGTTTCGATAGGTCTAATCTACTACTATTGGAGAGAAAATAGATTTATACGCTATATACCCTTTGTTGTTTTAATACCTGTTCTGATCCTCCTTATGTATGGCCCGTCTTCAGTTTACCTGCCTTATTATTGGATATATCATTATCTCCCGTTTTATGATAAGTTAAGGACTCCTAAAAGATTCT
>CAYREE010000053.1:0-11287 GCA_964423225.1 uncultured archaeon
GTTTTTCCAAGCTTTTTAAAGTCATTCAACTCTTTTAGATAGACTTTATCAGATACTACAACCTTTTTCAAACCATTGAATACTGAAATCTTTTTCTTATTCTCCTCAATAGTAAAAAATGCTATGAGGAATGAGAGGAAACAGGTGGTTGAAAAAAGTATGGCTGCTAGTATAAGCCTTACCTTCAGAAAAGGCAGTAGAAAACCGACTATAATCGGTCCAAGTCCAAAGCCAAGATGTATGAAACTGAATTCTATTCCAAGAAACTCGGATGCTTTCTTCTTTGGACTGGACTGCATCACATAGGCTATGCAGGGTATGTGAACAGCTCTTGCGAAGATGCCGAATCCTATGAGAAATATCACTAATCCGATGAGAGAATTAACAAATATTAGGGATGCGCCCTGGATGAACAATATGGCAAGCGCAGCTAATATGAGTTTTCGACAGCCTGATTTGTCTACAGTATCCCCTAGTGGAATATCGACAATCATGCGGATAAGAGCGGGAAACGCGATTATCAAACCCATTAATGCCAGGTTATCAGTAAATCCCATGATTATCTGGGGGAGTAGGAACCATATTGCTCCAGAACCTATAGCCCAGATACATAATATCAATCCGGCGTCAAGCAGCTTTCCATAAGATCGAATATTCCCCATCCCAAACATTCTGACCGTAATATATTATACGGAGTGTATTAGAACTTGTAGATTACTAGACCAGAATAGAGTTTTGGGTAGAAATAAGTTGATTTTCGTGGCATGACTTCGTCCGCATCTGCTATATGCTTAACCTGGTCTACTGTAGGAGAGTTGAGTAGGAATGCTATCTGATATTTTCCAGAGTCTATTTTATCAAATACTTCTGCTGAACTTCGCTCAAAACCGGTTTTTACGCCCTTTAGATCCTTTACTCCAAAGAATTGCTTAATGATGACATCGTGGAGTATTGTGACATCCAATTCGTTTAATACATCTGCTTTATCAGGAGCTAGATATTCTTTGATACAACCATCTTTTTTAACCTTTAGTAGAATGTATTCCTCTTTTGTCAGCAATCCAAAGGTGTTACTCCCATTATGCTTATTCAACTCTTTTAATAATTCATCATAGGATGATAGTTTCTTTATTTTAAAACAGGTTTCAAGTTTTGGGAGTATCTTCTCTAAGTCTAATCCTTTAAAGCCTCGTAGCATTCGATGTGCTGAATACAGTGTTAGATCATCATCCATGCTCAATAGGCTCATCATTATGTATTTCGAAGAGCCATTACCACCACCATTATCCAGATGATATCTTAACGCGGTATTGTATCTATGATGACCATCTGCGATATAAATATTCTGGTCAGATAAAATTCTAATGATCTCTGAGAGTATTTTCTTATCATGTATAGCCCATACCCTGTGGATGACCCCATCTCCAGAACCTACATTTATCATCGGATCTGACTCCATCACTGAATCCCGGATTGTATCCAGTTTTTTTGAGGGATCGCTATACAAACTCATAATAGCTTCAAGTGATGCTTGAGTAGCAGTAAGAAGCTTGTATCTGTCTTTAATGACCTTGTCATGTACTTTTTCATGGGGTAGTATCACTCGGTTTTCAAATGGTTCGAGTTTTACAAGACAGATGAATCCAGACTGTTTTTTCACAACACCTTCTATCTCAAATTCTTCCTGGTAGACATATATCCCATCATTAGGATCTTGGACGAGTACGCCATCATCCACCCATTTTTCAAATTTCTTACTTGCACGAGTATACTTATTATCTCCATTATCCTCGGGTCTTTCCTTGTTTAAAATGAGTCTGACAATATTATATTCAGAAGTATCATAGAGCATATCCTGCATGCTGGACGGTATTATGTCATAGGGAGGAGATATTACTTTATCAATACCTCCAACAACTCCTTCTTTGTAAAAGACTCCTTTAAATGCTGATACCTCAACCACCAATAGAATGAGGAATCATATTATAAAAATGAGGGGATTAATTGGTTATATACCGTTTAATACCATTATTTAGAGAATGATCTATGGTAAATTCTTCCTGACTAAAGGCATTGGAAAATGCAATATCAGCAGTCTAAATGCTCTGGATAAAGCGCTTTTAGATGCGGGTATCGCCCAATGTAACCTTGTTCCGGTTTCAAGCATCCTATCGCCAGATTGTGAGGGGATTGATCCTGTTAGCCTTCCTGCAGGAAACATCACCCATTGTGTTATCGCGTCGATCGAGGGTATAACCGGGAAACCTTCCACCGCAGGCATAGGCTATGCATTCCTGAAAGATCGTGAGGGTAATAAAACTTATGGAATTGTGGCAGAAGACTCAGGCCACTATGACGAGAAGTTTTGCGGGGAAAAAATCAGGGATAAGGTAGAGGAGATGGTTCAGGCAAGGGATATGGTCATCATCGATGATATAACCATAAATACTATTACAATAGAACATTCGTTTGGAAACGAATATTCTCATGCGCTTTCTGCACTAATATATGTTGAATAAGAAATACGAATATGCAGTACAGGTATCTTATCCTACCCTTAGCCGTCCTGCTTTTCTATAATCTTTCTCTTGACGACACACCTAGAAGCGTCTGGAACAGTAATTCATCCCTTAGATGGGGGGGCGAACATGTTAAAGGCAGTCTACTTACAGGATTAGTCAATACACTCCTGGTCAACATTATTATGGTAACATACTCGATTATCCCATTACTCATATATTCTAGATTATCAAATGCTGATAAATCATTCCTTGCGAAAAACCTGTTGATGATTTTAATATTCACTAACTTCTCGATTCTTATGACTTATCCTCTTATCCTCCATCTTGATTCTTCGATTCCGGGTCGTATCGATACCTGGGAGATGAGATGGAATATCTGGTGGGTTAAAGAAGCAGTCCTGGGCTTAAAAAATCCATTCCACACTGACTTATGGTATGGGAAAAATGGTAAAAACCTCATTTTTCATGCGAATATATTATTCTTATCGCTTTTATCAATACCAATCCAACTCCTATTATCCCTAAACATCGCTTATAACATCTTAAACCTGCAGGCATTCATATTTGCAGGTTATGGCATGTATTTACTTGTCAAACATCTTACAAAACACGATGATGCATCATTTATTGCAGGAATCTTATTCGCATTCACACCATTTCACTTCGCACGACTTCTCGGGCATTTAAACATGTTAAGCACACAATGGATTCTATTTTACATATTATTCTTCCTTAAAACAATAGAGGGGAAAAAGTGGATTAATCCCTTTTTAGCTGCATTTTTCTTTGCGGCAACCGCATATACATTCTTATTCCAGACAGTTATCGTAGCCATCATTACCCTGATCATAGCCACTGAAAGAATCCTTGAGAATAATAGGGCTTGGAGTAAGACATTAATTTTTTTCCTAACATGCATTATCCTAACCATCCCACTTATCATTGAGTTAGCAGGCAACTACAATAGCAGGATAAAACCCGGCAGTAGTGCTGACACGATTTTTTATTCTGCCGACATCCTCGGATATACTACTCCACCACCCATCAATCAGATCACCGGATCATACTTCAAAGGTGTGAGCTCACGGTTTTCAGGCAACATAACCGAGAATACAATATACTTGGGATTGATAACGCTAATCATGTCCGCATATGCGATAATCAATATCAAATTCAAGACAACAGGCAGATGGATTTTACTCATCCTAATATTTTTCATCCTATCCCTTGGACCACTGCTTCATATTGGAGGTATTGTCACAGTATATAATAGACCTGTTGTCGATTCAGATTTTACTGGAGATGTTAAGATACATTCAAAACCCGTATATCATATTGAGTCATTTCTATGGAATTTGAAGAATGGACCGGATAGTTTCTCACCTACATCCGATTATTCATATATTTCTTTACCGTATCTTTGGATTTCTGACTTGCCCTTCATGAGGCTTTCTAGGACTCCAGTAAGGTTTGCGCTTGGAGTCATTATTGGCATCGTTGTTCTTGCAGGTCTTGGATTGAAACTTTTTTTCGAACGCAATAAGAATCCTTGGCTACCCTCATTGATTGTCTTGATTATCCTCTTGGATCATCTTGTAGTTCCATTCCCACTATCAAGTGTTAATCCATCATTTGAGATATATGAAAAACTTGGAAGTTTGCAGGGGGAATTTATAATACATGAGGAGCCGTACTCAAATTTTTTCATATCTCAGCCAGTGCATGGTAAGAAGATATTATCTGGCTATCCGAAGGCTGAGACGCTTGGAAAACAAATGATGTATAGAGACATCGTGAATATGAGCAGATATTCTAGTATTAACGAATTCTTCAGGGATAATGAGGTCAGTTTTTTCATAGTACATAAGAACATGACTTCCATCAGTCGGTTAAATTATATTACAGCCAATATTAACGCGGAAGTCTTTTACGAGGATGAATACACGATCACATACAGTATTAGGCGTATGTAGGAGTGGTTGGTGAACAATAGGCTCCAGCATCATCAGTCAGGCATTCAACTTCTGTCCCAGTGCAATCAATGCATGAATTGCTACTTGAATCGCATCCGCACTCGCTGTCAGAACCATCGCACTTTTCAACACATTCGTTACTCGAACACTCCAGACAGGTCAGGCAGCCCGGACTGCAAGACGCATAACCATCAGTTACAGTACATGTATAACATGGATTTGTCGAATCTTCAAAAGAGTTGCAGTCATAGTTCGAGGTACATGATCCGCCACTACAGTAGTCACAGGAATCTGATCCCTCTCCACCGCATATCACCCCGTCAGGGGCAGGATCATCGCAATCACCATCCTTACAGAGCAGACATTCACCACATATTAATCCATCCACCGCTGCAGTCGCCTGACAATATCCAAAATTACATCCTTCACACTGTGAATCATCCCCACAGGGTTTTCCTTCATCTATATAGGTACATGTACCTGTCAGGCATTCTGAACACCCTGAATCATCAGTGCAGTCTTCCCCTTCATTCACTGGATCACATGATCCAGCAGTACATTCCTTACAGGGATTATTGGAATCGCAGTTATGTCCTTCCTTTGGCCAACTTTCACATGAACCGCTCTGACATTCTTTGCATTCAGTACCCTGACATGTATCACCGTTCATAGCCTCCGGATCGCATGCACCATAATTGCATCTGAGACAATCACCAGTACATCCAGCCGTCTGGCTGTTTACCGTGACCGAGTCGCATCCGCCCCCAGTACAAGTCTGGCAGTCACTCCCATCGTCTGCACAGGATGCACCGTCATTATTTGAGCATACACTACTCTGACAAGTCTTACAGGGACCATTTGAAGAACCATATATTCCTGAGCCTGTTCCACAGTTCGCCCCGTCATTTGCTGGATTCTGACAGAATAGTGTAGTGGTCGTGGTGCTGGTCGTAGTCACCGAACTTGAAGAACTTGAAGAAGAGGGGTTGCCATAAGATCCAAAAGTCGTAGAAGGTGTAGGAGGTGTTAGATCAAGGGATGATGAGGGCGTTCCTATTATCCGCCCGGAGGGTTCATTTGTTCCAACTAGTCCATCCAGGATAATCAATGAGACAGCGATAAATAGTAAAACAAGGATTATCTTCCAATTATTCTTCGTCTGCATTCCATTAATCACATATTGCTTAAAGAGTAATTTATCCCCCCGAAGTATTCATGTATAAGAAACATTGCTATATATATCGTATCTACCGGATACTAAGCCGTGTATTTCCATGCTTTGGCACGATAGTATTCCACTTGATCTATACGCTCGTAGTTCTCATCAAGATATTTTATTAGACGGGGATCCGCTTGTTTCTCCCCGCTTATAATCCAGAAGTATACTGGATTTTCCATGCTTATCAGATCTGTGATTATTGATGCGTTCTCGATGCTGCATGCAATCAATCCCGTCCTCAAACCTGAGTCGTATCTTCTGAAGTAGTAGTTGAATTTCCCTTGTCGTTTAGTATGTCCTTCAGGCCCATAACTACATCCAATGACTATCGAATCCCCGATATCGTTTTCCACGACATATTCTACGACTTCCCTGAACTGGGCTTTGTATACATCTAGGTAGTAGTATCCGTAGAAGAGGCTGCTTAATAGGAATGATAGGATAGTGCATGCTATTATTATCTTGAAGCCAGGATGTGATGGGAGCGTGGTTATGGCTCTGGCTGAGAGTAGGTAGGCGGCTGGAAGACAGTATATGAGCAGGTAGGGTAGGATTAATAGTTTGTCTATCATCGAGTAGACTAACATTCCTGTGAAGGGTATTACAAGCCATGCAAAGACCAGGACGTCAGGATTAAGCAGGCTTATATTCATTCTATCATTTGTTTTACTTTGTTTGTGTAACTGATAGACTAATGCCAGGCTGAAGACGAGTATCAGTGAATCCACTAATCCATATGAGTAGTTGTAGAACTGTCTTACAAGCTCGTATAATGAGGCTATCGTATGTGTGCCCACCCAGTGTGCCGTACTATCCAGGGAGGCAACCTGATATTTGAATACCCGTAACATGGGAGCATAGGCTAATAGGATGATGATGTAGTATTTACAAGCCTTAAGAATTATGCTATGATTCTTGTGGAATGCTATCATCACTCCTATCGCCTGCAATAGGATGAAGAAAAAACCGAAATAACTCAGGTAGGCTGAACAAACAGCAGATAAGATATATAGTAGAATTATCTTATTTGACACACCCCCAGTCTTTTCAAAGGAATGCATAATCCTTATCCAGAAATAAGCTGCAAACATTGTGAATAACAGGAGTGTAGAGTAGGGTCTCGCATCTTGACTGTATTGGATGGGAAATCTTGCAAGGGCTAGTATGCCGGCTGCTATTAATCCCTCATAGTCTCCATACAACTCCCGGCCCACAAGAAATATTATTATAATGGATAGTATTCCAGCCAACACTGATGGAAGCCTTAAGTGATACTCTGAGTCTCCCAGTAAAACCTGTGTATAATAGATGATGATCCTGAATCCTGGAGGATGACTATGAAATACTTTATTTGAAGAATCCGCAACTTGAAACACGTCTGGATACTGTGTCAGCTCCCAAGTCAACAATTCATCACTACGCAAAGACTGATAATCCAACTTATGAAATCTCAGATATCCTCCAGCCAAGACAAACAATAGTAAGGAAAAATAAACAAACCATTTACTAAAACCACTCCCTGCCACCATAACAAACAAAATATAGAAGACAAAAACTAAAAAAGAAGAGAAAAAGGAGCTTAAGGAAGCTCCACTAATTCCACATCATCAATGTATAATGGCTTGTTTAACGGATAGTCTTTTCCATCCAGTCTGTAGAAAGGTGAGATATACCCTACTCCACTTCCGGTCTTTATCTCATACGAGTACCTGTGCCATCTATTATCTACTGGGCGGACGTGGATACTGTATCCATTCAAGTAGCTTGGTCTCCTTCTTCCTCCTGCATTAGGCCTGCTTGTTAGCCAGGTCATAGACGCTGAGATGAACCGGGATAAGTCCGTTTTGGCCCAGTAGCTTATCCTGTATCTTGTGTTGGGTTTGACGCGGATATTCTTGTCTGGATTGTATCCATTGGAGCGTGTGGCATGTAGTGCTATGCTCACATACTGCATGCCTTTGAAGGATTGGAGTCTAGTTGCCTTGATGGCTGCACAGTTACCGTTCTTACCTGCTGATGAGTGGAATATCTGGCCATATCCTACTCCTCGGTAGTAGTTGTAGTCATGCCATTTGTCAACATGTGGGTTTCTGATTAGGTTTGGTAGTGGTGTGGTTGGTATGTTATACCACATATGTCCGTCAAATATTTTCATCCCGCCATCAGTGTCCATATACATCATCCCTTGTTGTGGTGATTGGGGTGCATTGCTTCTTGGTGTTAGTCTCATCACATCGTCTACTTGCACTACATCGGTTGTAGGCTTTAGTATTATGGGTCCGCTTGTGCTTTCTAGTTCTCCAGTTGCATTACAGTGTATTGCTGAGAGTATCAGCATTCCTATTATCATAATATTTTTCTTCATTTTTTTATCCTCCGCATTGTTTTAATGCTTTTGTGAATCCAGTCTCGGTTAACTGGTTCTTGCACAGTTTATCGTATCTTGGTATTGTTGTCGTGGTGGTGGTTGTAGTCGTAGGGCAGGGCAGGTCGATTCCATCACAGTCTTCATCTATCCCATTGCCACAGAATTCTTCCATGCCCGGCTTGATGTTGAAGTTATTATCATTACAGTCGTTTTTCGTTCCCTGGCAGGATGTTTTACTTGTGTATCCGTCTGTGTCTTCATCGTATGACAATCCTTCGTCTATTGATCCGTCGCAGTCATCGTCGATTTGATTGCATGTTTCACTTGCACCCGGATTTACATCTACGTCATGATCATTGCAGTCATTGTCTTGCGGATATCCGTCTTGGTCGTCGTCTATAGTGCATGTTTCTGAGTGTATGCTTGCCCCGACATCAACTATCATGCAGCCTTGCATGGGATTATTACATATCGTTGTTATCCCACTGTCTTTCATCCGGGTTCCACACCCAGTATATTCTTGGGTGCGTATCCATACACAGGGATTGTCTTGGTAATACTCTTGTATGCATTCGTTGCATGTCTCCCAGATATTACAGGTCTTGGGCAGTGGTTCCGGGCATTGGTGAGGTGCTTCGAATCCTTCTCCTAGTCCAAGGATCTCTTCTTTTGTCATATCCTGCATGCTTTCTGGCGGATTATTTAAGTCTATACATCGGTAGTCGTAGAACGCATCGATCCTAGTCACGCCTATCGAGGCCATCCCATATCCGCTCCAGAAGCATTCTTGTCCGTTCTTGAAGGATTGTGTCAGACACTCGGTACAATTCATGCGTTGCTCACATCCTATCGCAAGCAATGTCGTCGTTGTAGTAGTAGTTGTCGTTGTGGTCTGGGCTGCTATTCCCGCACATCCAGTGTATTTGCTTTCTCCGTCGGCTAATGCATATGCATTATTATCTACGCATTTTCCAGTTGGCGCTATCCAGGCGCAGTCTTGTCCACTAGCGTATGGCTTGTACATGCAGTCTTCGCAGAATGACCGGTCATCACATGATTTGGGACTAGATTGTTCGAAGACTTCTTCCTTTCGATAGATTATTGTCAGGTTAGACACTGTTAGGTTCCCTGCCGAACCAGTCTTGAGTTTAACAGGTATAACACAGTTTCCATTACTGCAGTCATCCTCGATAACTACATCTAACATATTCTTTAGGCCTGGCATCGTGTAGGCCTCGTTCCCGTAGATCAGGTTGGCCTGCCATATCTGGTCTTCTCCAAGCTGTATTCGAGGATCTCCGAGCTTCTCATAGTATTCCAAACGGATCGATGGTCGTTTGTAGTATACTGAACCGGATTCTAGGTCTAGTCCTTCTATCATGAATATTAGATTGTCTTTTCGATTGACTTCTTCTGTTATGTCCACGAGTATGTCTTCATCATACCAGTATTCTCCAACGTCCTCATAGTTTTCTTCTGTGCAGAAGTCGTATCCGGTACTGCATGTTCCGCATCTTTTATCAGGGATTGTTTTTATCTTGTTCTTCCTGATTCCTTGTGTCTCTATCTCTCTTATTCCAACATCCAGTATCGCCTTCCTTATCCTAGTCTTTTCAAGGTCCTTCAAGTTGAAGCTGAAGTATGTTCGGTCATCTCTGATATGTTCTCCCACCTGTTTTTTTGTGACTCTTGTTTCCATGGTTCTTTCATGGCATCCATCATAATTCCAGACCCCGTTCACCCAGTCTGCAGGTATGGCCATGCCTGTCAGCTCGTATTTTATGTCGAATACCGTGTTGATTCCGCATCCGTATGCCTTGCAGCTTCCTGATCCTGCTCCTCCCCGACATACCTGCATATTGACTTTGTTTCCGTCTTGTATCTCGTAGTTCACGCATTTTGTTTGTTCGCTGCATACTTCTCCACCAGTTTTTACAGAGATTATGTTTGCATTACCTTCATGTGGTGTGTAAGTCTTCTCTATGCAGGTGTCCTGATCCAGGACGATTTCTTCTCTATGCCTGCCTAAAGGTTTTTGATCCGGTAGATCGATGTATTCATTGCTTTCGAAGTGCACGTCATCTATCTTGACTATTAGTCCTGGCTGGTTCTTCCAGTATATCCTGAACCAGTTTATCCTGGACAGGTCTGGGCTACCTGTCTCAGTGAATTCTGACAAGGGTATCCTGACGAGATTCCATCCATCCTTTAATTCTACCTTCTCATTCCAGTGCCATAGTGTCAGCTCGTCTGTATCTTGCTTACCAGCACTGCCTAATTCTATCTGGTTTTCCCAGTTTATCATCATTGATGCGTCATCGAGCCATAGCCAGAAGACTAGATATCCACTATCCTTTTCAACCAATGAGTCTATTGGTTCGTCGAACTTCTTGTATATACTGGGTATGCCTTTGTCTGTCGTCGTGTATACTAGGCATCTGCCTTTCTTGCAATCATCGATCAGTTCTAGGGCATGTTCTCTTGCTCCATACCATCCTTCAGCCATATCATAGGAGTCAATCATACCCGCCCTGTAGGGTCTTTCTATCGTATAGTTTAATGGATCATCACGTATTTGGGTTCCTGCCTGTACTTGCATGTCAGCGTAGAAAATCTCAGAGCCACCAGGTATTTCTATTTCCAGTGTCTTTTCACCCGCTGACATATAGGCTAGTGTCTCTACTTCCTCTCCTGATGTAAACTCTGTTATGATCCCGTATTCTTCTTCACTAGAGGGTGTGACGTTCAGTGTTAGGGACACATAGTTGTTTGATTCTTCCAGTTCTCTATGTTCGTCTTCTTCATCCACGATTACTAGGATGTCATTGTATCCCTGTTTTTCACTAGTATCATATTCTATAATGATTATCTCGGATTCACCGGCATCCAGACCATTGTATCCTTGGCTGTCAATCTCGTCCACATTCTCGCCATTGTTTATCCCATATGCTTTGAACTTGTAGTTGCTGACCGGTTCAGTGCCGGTATTCTTTACTGTTGTCCTCAGTAGGATTTTTCCTCCTTCAACAATCTGGGTCCGGGACATCTCCACATTCACTTCTAGGTCTGGTAGGTTTTCACCTATCGCCGTGTAAATGCTATTGTGATTGGTGATACCCCACACATAGTTGTCCTGTGTGTTGACTCCAGTCATATCTAGGATATCCCATTCTTTATCCTCTTCATCCCAGACATGCATCTTCAA
>CAYREE010000053.1:11387-14015 GCA_964423225.1 uncultured archaeon
CCATTGTATACTTTTACTATAAAGGAGTTGGCCTGACTCCCATCATTCTCGATGATCGCGCTTATCTTTACTACGTCGCCAGGCACATATTTCATACAATCACTGAAGTTGAATAATGCGTGGCCGTCAGCGTCCGGCATTTCGAAGCCCATGAGGTGAGCAATGGTGGGTGCAATATCGATGTTCCTGGCGTGACCAAAGTTACAGCCTGCAAGTTTGGGATGGCTAAATATCAATGGAGTATACGTGTCTTCCGCTGTCAAATGACCGTGTTCTCCCTTCATTGGATTCCCGTCGAAATAGTAGCCATCCTCATAATTCGCTAGGAGTATGATATCGCCACTACGCTCGCTATTCAATCCTTCTATTCGTTCTTTAGCGTTTGGGTAGATGCCATATCTGTCAAAGTGGTTGGTATTACGCCACCTCAAACCACGATCCAGGAGCTTATATTCATTCTCTGGGCCTCCAGCCCTGACTAGAATGTATCTCACTGCAGAAACATTGAAGAAGGGGATAGCAGCCTGCTCAACACGATCCCTTGTAGGATACTCATCCCAACCAGTATCACCCTTCAAGTAGATCATCGTCATACCACCGTTCTCAGCGACCACGAAATCGGATTTCTTGTAATCCGTGTATCCGAATATGTAGTCATCGTTGCGGCAACAAGGCATGGTCCGTGTATATGAGAGTGGATTATACTCGCAATAAGGCATATCAATCAATCCTAAATTATTACACTCAATAAACTCAAACTCTCCAGTATCACGCAAAACAGCTTCAATCTCATCACGGCCGAAAGCATGCTCACTATCATCAGTAACTTCAGTTTGACCATGATCGGAGACGATTACAAATATCGTTTCATTTCCTGTCTCTGAACTTTTCAAAGATGAGAAAACATCAATCAATTCTAAATTTAAATTATTATAAACAGTAGTTACCTCTTGAGAGTTTGGCCCATACTTATGACTTGCTTCATCAATTCCAGGTAACCAGATACTTGCCAATCTTGGAGTATCTATTAATGTCGAATATTTTTTAAAAAGGTTTAGTACAGTTGAATCCCCGCTTTTAAAATCAGAGTCATCTCTCCCAGGTTTTATTGAATATTTATATGCTGCCGAGAGTGAAGGTAAATAAATTGATCCTTTTGCAGCAAATTCTAAGAATGATATTTTTTGGGTTATTGGGATATCCGATGCTATTTCATATAATGAATTAGTTTTCAAATCATTGCTATAGATCACATCGATCTTATCCAACACACCATCATAATTCCTGAAATAAATTCCTGATCTATCGAAATATCGATAACCTAAAATCCCTGTTTTATCAGGTTTGCTCCCAGAGAAGATAGAATAATGTGAAGCAGGTGTGATAGTTGGAAAAATAGCTTTTGAATTACTAAAAACTATTGAGTTTTTAGAAAGAGTATCATCAAGATTTTCATATAAACCAGACGACTTACTTCCATCTATCAGTATGATTATTGCTCGATTAACATCGGTTTCAGGTCCTGCATTAACTAGAACAGATAAAAAAATTGATATAGTAAAAAAATATATTATTTTTTTTATTGCTATAATCCGGTATTTAGTATAGTATCCATCCATTTTGATCGCTCGAATTGGAGTCAATTTTGACAGTAATTGGGTACTATGCACCAGCCACTGGTACTGGCTGGTGCAACTATCCTTAATGAGTTATCTTATGTCTATAATCCTCCATTTACATTTATCTTAATGGTAATGATATTATTGTTAGTAGTATGATCGTTATCAATGAGAGAAAAAATGTGCTGACTCCCACTATTAATGAGAAAATTGGCTTCTTTATTAATGTAATGTGGATTATGAAGGCTGCTGATGGAGCAATGATAAATGCTAGATCATTTTCAAAAATTATAAAGGTTATTAAACCTAATGTGATAGAAAAAAAGATTATAATAATGGTATAGAACGTATTATTCCCAGTTAATAATTTCTTATTTAACATAGTAGTCAACTTATCCAAGATTTCTTACTTGAATACTCCTCCAGTTTATTTTTAAGTTTGATTTTTTCGTGTTTGGTATTGTTGTTTGTATTGTTTGTTTGTAGGTTTCAGAGTCCATATCAGTACAGTCTGTCCATTCCATTGTTAGTCGTAATTCTATTTGTGGAAGGTCGGTATTAACTATTATCTCATAGTCTTGACCTGGTTCTTTTATGTCTCCGGGATTGGTTCGCTCGTATTCCGCACTTGGTTGCGCGATTGTGACGCCATCAGTAAGTGATTCTAGTGTTCCAATTGTGTTGAATGTTATTTCCGGCCCCGTGTTTTCAATGATTATCTTGAGTTTCTTTGGATGCATAGCGGAATCTTTCTCTGTCACCTGTACCTCGTGTATCTTGAATTCTGCTTTTCCACAGGTTGTAGTGCATGAGGGATCGATGTCTATGCTGTCTCGTAGAGAGTATTCTTGACCTTTGAATGTGTATGTTATCTTCTGGTTGAATTCTGTTTTTCGGTTGCTGCAAAATTTCAGTAGATAGGATGCGGGATTATATTCTTCTTCGACAGGCTGAAGGTCGCCATAGGTGGCTTTGGTTCGTATCATGCATACGCGGTCTTCATCGCCTG
>CAYREE010000054.1:0-13969 GCA_964423225.1 uncultured archaeon
GACGAATGCTTTGACTATATAATCTTCTTTCACGTCCGCCATCTGAAACCTGTTACTGCCTAAAGCCTTCAAACCCAAAACACCCCAATCCTGAATCATGGGAATCCTAAATGAATCTGCGAACGTTATGGGACGGCCTGTTGGCATGCAACCGATCACAGTCGTTTCATAGTCGTCAAGTAAAGCCCCAAGCACGAGGCCAACTCCTGGCGAGCCACCACCAAGGCCCATGAGGATGAGGTCGGGAGTTATGCCTTCCTGGCCGGTTGTTTGGGAAACAGTGATTGCGGGTACGAGTTCGGATATGCTTGCTTCTTGTCTGACATAATCGAGCGTCCTCCTCCTAATCCTATTGTACATTACCATACCTCCCATGATAGTACCGGGTGTATTACTGTATGGTGTGTGGAAGAGATTATTTTTCTTTGAATAGTATTCCATGATAACATGCAGGTCGTCTAGGTCGTTTGGATTCAGATTCTCAGAAGGCTTGTTAGGATCAGTGTCCTGTCTGACTAAATCCTGGTATTCGCGATAAAGCTCATTAGCATCCTTTTTTTCGACTACCACATTGCCATCCTCATTGAATGCCATTATCTTCCTCTCTTTTTCTTCATCTAGCTTGTCTGGATAGTGTACCATCATGACCTTGAAATCTTTGTGCAGTCGACCCAACTCCTTCAGCTTCTTGACAGTATATAAAACTCCCTGGATAGCATTTCCTGACGAGAACATGATACCGTTTATTCTATGATCTGCATTTAATCTCTCAAGATTGTCAATGAATGTTGTAGCATACTGCCCGCCCTTGAATGAGCCTACCGCGAACTTGTACTCATGATCTGCAAGAATTGTTACACCAGCACTTGAAAAAGCTTGGTAAACATGCTGTGGAAGATTATTAAGTAGTGATACATCAGGGCTTGGATCATTACCTACTACAAGATCAACGTCACGGATACCCTGTAGCCACTTTTCATTATCGAAATAAGGACGTCCATGGATGTCTCTAGTATCTAACAACTGTCTTCGCAGGATAGGATCGCCATTAGCCGTCACCAGGGGGAATTCGCCTGGTCTATCCCTGATGAATGTTCCTTCACTTCCGAAAGACAAACGAAATTCTTTCAATGCTTCTTCAACTTTTTTCGGAGTGTCAAACTGTGCTGCTATATCCGCCTCCCTCACCCATAATGGAGTATATTTCCCATAAATGGGCACGTCAAAGCCGGGATTATGTCCTCCTCTCTCACGCCTCATGCCACGCGTCTTTCTGGTCACATTACTCATTTTAATAAATAATTGGATAACATTATATTATCCTCTTTCTAGTTATCACTGAATGCTTTTTTCCTTGTTGCCAGTTTAACTAATTGTTTCGGAGTTATTGTTTCCGCGATGCTTGGTTTTAATCCCATTATCCTGAGCCTGAAGATTGTAGTATGGCCTTCACCGGTATCACCTAGTTCTCCATCATAGTATGATGTTTTGCCTACTGATGTTCCGTCTCCGACATCGACTTTGCCTACAGTAGGTGTTTTTAATTCCACTCCCCTGAGTGGTGTTGGGCCTGGATCATAGCGTTGTGGTGAATCATGTTGATAACTTGATATAAATGGTTTAATGAGTTTAGCATGCGGATCCTCAAAGGGTGTGGCTATCAATAATATCTCGCCAACATCCTCAGGCATCATCGACTGCTCTATTATGGATTTATCAGGAACGAAATCCGCACTCCACTGGACATCCTCCTTATTATGATCTGTGCGTAACAACTGTCTACCAGAACCCCATGTGAGCTTTGAAGTGGCCATAATCTTTCCCTGACTTATAATAGTATACTTATAATGGCCATGGGCTCCCGGACCATAGCTGACGTATGGCGCCCATTCTGTTGTAAACGAACCGTCTTCGGAAATAGGTAGGAAAACCGTGGCATTGACTATTGGCGTGGCGTCGGTTATCTTGTCAGATAATTCAAGCCTTTCAAGTATCTCGTTTAGTTTCCTTGGGCTTTCAAAAGGGAGTTCACCATCCACTGGTTTCACATCTAGATCAGGGACTGCATCAGGAGGTACGCCAAACCATCCAGTCACCAAGTTTTCACCCAACTTTTCTTTTTCATGTGACCACCTAGTCACTTCAGACAAGAGTACTGGGGCCTTACATCCATATCCTTGTTCAAGAGGTTTTAAGTCGGGGCTGTCTGGTTCTTTCTCTACCATAGGCATGATTTCAAATGCGAGTCTTGGATGATCCCGTGCAATATCTAGCATTATTTTAGGCGGGGATCCTATCCCAAGATTATCGGATTCGACGTCCACCCACCGGACGGTTTCAGGAGTATCGTCTGGGAATCTCCGGTCTACAAGCTTATAGGTTGCAGCCATAGAATCGAAAAACGCGTTTAAGGTCGTGTTATCTACTACACAGTATTCCATTCTTTTTTGCCGCAACTCGGAGAATACTTTATCCCAGTCCAGAGGATCAGCAGGTTTAGATGTTTCACCCGCTTTTTTCAGATTGACGCCAGGGAATAAGTCTTTGAGATCAGCACTCCTTCCTATGAATGCTTGTCCATTAGGGGAATTAAGCCATTCCTTTATCCTCCTAACCTCTTCCGGATTGTATCTGTTTTTATCCTGCCTGAATGTTTCGCTCATACCATAATATATAAGGAAGGAAAAGCGAAAAATACGAAGAATATTGGGATATTCAAATCGCGAGAGGATTTGGGATTGGGATTTGATCCCTCTAGATCCACATATAAAGCCTTGTTACTTATTTTTGAGTATGGATGTTGTCTTACATGCCTTGATAAAAATCGCTGAAAAGATAAGGACTCCAGAAGAATCGTTAATGATCAATACAACAGAACTTGGAGATATTCTTGGAGTATCACAGCAGACCGCATCACGATATCTAAACAACCTTGTTGAAGAAGGATATATAACAAAAAACCTTGTAAAGGACGGTCAGGAAATACGACTAACATCCAAGGCCATTGACGTTCTCAAGTCAATTCACTCAAACCTGGAAAGGCTTATGGTAAGGCCAGACAAGGATTTGATGATTGAGGGCAAGATAGTCTCGGGGATTGGTCAGGGAGCGCATTATGTCCGAAAATACAGTGAAAGACTGGAAAAACATACTGGATACCTACCTTATCCTGGAACATTGAACGTACATGTCAATCCTAGACCAGATTTGAGCAGATACGTTTCGGATTCCATTGAGGAATTCAAGGAGGAGGGTAGGACATTCGGGAAGCTTGACCTTATACCGGTGAGAGTTTCATATAAGAAGAAGAGTATTAGATGTCATCTCATCATTCCGGAAAGAACACATCATAAAAACGATTTTGAGATATTATGCGAACATAATATGAGGGATAAATACGGTTTGAAAGACAATGATATTGTCGGATTGAAAATCAATCACTGATTTTCTTTTCTACTACATTACCTCGAGGAGATTCCTCTGTAAAAATCTGGGCTTGAAAACTATAGAGCTTGAATCCTTCATCAAGCCAAGCAGTCTGATCTAAACCCGCCTTCTGACAGGTATGACATAAGAATGTTTCAGAATCCCATTTCCATTCCACAGGTACTTGTGGCAATAACAATCCACGATAACCTCCTTTTTCCGCTATCAAACCATCGCGTCCAACAATTACTTTCTCAACATATTCTTTTGGATCATTCACTGAAACAATTTCAGGTTTTGACAAGACAGACACTTCCACCAATAGGCTACTTAATTCAGATTCCTTGACATTTGGAAAACGAGGATCCTCAAGTGCCGCGGAGATACTAGCCTTCTCAACAGCAGTCCCTAGGGGAAGTGTGGGTTCTGGAAATCCTATACAACCACGCAGATCATGGCTTGGATGACGACTAAGTGTGACAAAAACTCCCAGATGCTCTGAGAAAGTAGCTCTAAGAGAATCAGGGATATCAGGTTTTTCCCTGGAAAAATTATCTTCGATTACTGACCGAGCATAACGAACTAAATCCACTCCTTGATCAAGTACCAATATCAAGCTAATACCTCTCTAACATTTGCTATGATATCCTCGTTTTCAGCTATCTTCGCCTTATCCTCCTCTATCCGAGGATCGATAAATATTACACCAACACTCTTCAACTTTTCGATATTCTCTTTCACAAAAGGATTCTCATACATGCTCTGATGCATTGCTGGAACAATCAATACCTTGGTCTTGGATGCTAATGCGGTTGCAGCAAAAGTTGTGACTGTTGTATCATCAATACCGCAAGCAATCTTAGAGATTGTATTCGATGTTGCAGGACATATTAAAAGTAGGTTAGCATCACCGTCAACACCACAAAGCTGGATATGTTCTAATGCACCAGTCAATTCAGTTATCACCATCTCGCCGGAAGCCCACTCCAATACATCCTCGGTGATTATACTGAATGCTGCCTCAGTCATAACGCATTCAACAGTATAATCCTGCCGTTTTAATTCTCTTACAAGCTCAGGTACTCTTACAGCAGCAACACTCCCACAAACACCAACCACAATTTTAGCCATTTTCTTATATAAGATATGATTATTTAATTTAAACATAATAACACATATTTAGAGAACATGAGTCTAATCGAAGAGATAAAAAAGCTGAAGAAAGAGCGAAATGCCATAATACTCGCCCATAATTACCAGATCCCAGAGATCCAGGACCTTGGAGACTATGTGGGAGACAGCCTGGAACTAGCAAGAAAGGCCCAGGCTACTGAAGCCGACGTCATAGTCTTTTGCGGTGTTGACTTCATGGCAGAAACCGCAAAGATACTCAATCCAGAAAAAACTGTTCTAATCCCAGCAAATACTGCACAGTGCCCAATGGCGATGTTATTACCTGTTGAAGAGATAAAGAAGGCTAGGGAAGAACACCCTGAAGCCGAAGTCGTAATGTACGTCAATACACATGCTGCAACAAAAGGGTATGCAGACTGCGTTTGCACTTCATCTAATGCCTTGCAGATCGTCGAGGCTATGGAGGCTGACACAATCCTGTTCGCACCAGACAAGCACCTGGCCGACTATGTCCAACAAAGGTCGAAGAAGAATATCATCCCTGTGCCTGAACACGGTATTTGCGTGGTCCATAACAAGATTACTGTCAAAGACGTTGAGACTGCCAGGGAAAAACATCCTAATGCACTTGTCACAGTCCATCCAGAAACCCCATTAGTAGTCCAAGAGATTGCAGATCATATCGGAAGCACGAACCAGATGATAAAATATGTTAAAGAAACCGACCATGATGAATTCATCATCGGCACAGAGAATGGGATAATATATAGGATGGAGAAAGAAGCGCCTGGAAAAAAGTTTTATCCAGCATGCGATTTTGCAATATGTCAGTCGATGAAAGAGATCAACTTAAAAAACCTATATGAAGCACTTGAGAAGATGCAGTATGAGGTAATCGTTCCAGAAGAGATCGCAGAAGCTGCAAAAAAACCAATTCAACGAATGCTTGAATTAAGCTAAGCTGCTAAAAGGATGATATAATCTAGTGCTTTCCAACACTATTAAAAAGACATCATGTGAATTAGTAATTGGTGAACAGATGAGTCAGACTCAAAAAAAAGTATTCGAAGATAAATACCTTCCAATATTATTCTCAAATAAAATTGTCAGTTCTACGGCTAAGGAGCGTATCAACAAGTATATGAGAAAACTATATGATATCGCCGTCAATTCTGCTAATCCGATCGTTGCAGTGAAATCATATGTGAAACGAGAAGGAGACATCCTCGTAATAGGGGAAGAACAATATGACCTCGGAGAATATGATAACATCTATATAGTCGGTGCCGGTAAGGCTTCAAAAGGCATGGCAAAAGCATTGGAGGATATCCTAGGTGATTATCTGACTATAGGGCAGATTAGCACGGCTTATGGTTGTGGAAAAGACATACAATTGGAAAAAATCGGGGTGAACGAGTCGCATCATCCAATACCAGATGAGGCAGGTGTTGAAGGGGCAGATAAGATCCTCGACCTACTTGGAAAAACCGGTGTAAAAGACTTGGTATTCTACCTGGCTTCAGGTGGCGGATCATCGATTTATACAAAACCTGCAGAAGGTATCACGCTACAAGACATGCAGGATACAACAAAACTTTTATTGACTGCTGGTGCCACTATAAACGAGATAAACTGCGTGAGAAAGCACATAGATATTGTAAAAGGCGGACAGACAGCAAAAGTCGTGGAACCATCCACACTTATCACACTTGCAATATCAGATGTTGTAGGGGATAAATGGGATGTGATATCCTCAGGCCCTACAGTACCTGATCCCACTACGCTCGAACAAGCAGGTGAGATACTCGACAGATATGGATTAAGGGATAAGTTACCAGGCTCAGTAAAAAATAGGATTGAAACACCCTCTTCTGAAACGCCAAAAGAGGATGATCAATGCTTTAATAGATCCCAGAATCTTATGGTCGCAACAAATAAAAATGCATTATATGCTATGGCAGAAAAAGCTAGAGAAGACGGATTTGATGTTATCGTGGATGATGAACCAGTCACCGGGGAAACACGTAAAGTAGCAGGTAAACACGCAGGTAATACCATAGAATCAAAAAAAGAAAGAAGTAAACCACTACTCATCCTAAGAGGCGGTGAGACTACTGTAAAAATGACGGGGACTGGAAAAGGCGGTAGAAATCAGGAATATGTCTTAGCATTTGGATTAGAGATGGAGAAACTAGGCATTGATAATTATTTTTGTATGAGTGCTGGAACAGATGGAGTCGACTTTATCGAAGAAGCTGCGGGTGCAGTTGTTGATGGAGATACAATAAAACAGGCAAGAAACAAGGAAATAGTACCAGAAGACTTGCTAGACAACAATGATTCCTACAACTTCCACAAGCCGATGGGAACACTAATCTCTCCAGGACCCACAGGAACTAACGTGAATGATGTAATAGTAGTGATGGTTTGGTAGGATTATTTCAAGTTGAACCTGTCTGCTCGCGGTGGTTCTGGTTTTATTGTTGACACCCGGATTTCCTTGTCCTTGGTACTGGCCTCAAGCCGCACTATCATATTTTGGTCTTGGATGAGATGTTCTTCGTATGGACCTCTAAACTGTGCCTTATATAACTGGCTCATCATCTGGGACATAGGGTTGTCACGAGTCACCATAGCCAACTTCACTTTCGAGGGATCAGAGGAACCGGACATGAATCTATGAAATGCTCGGTCTTGTTGTTGCATAAATTCCATTGGATTCATTTCTCCTTGATTGCTGTGAAACTGCATGATCATAGCCCTGCATGAGTCAGGGTGTGGATCGATATAGCAGAATGCGAAGAAGTCGCCTGGCGGGAAAACACATGCTAAACCATTGGGATGCTCTGTCTCAGAGAAATGCTGACCGGGAGTAAGAGTGAAAAACTGTTCTCTACCATCATCCTCTTTCTGAGCCTGTGCCATATTTAGCTACAGGAACCGGTCATTAAAGAATAATCATTTTAACTTAAATCTGTCTGCTGTCGGTGCTTCAGGCGGCTTCATCTGCACCCGGATCTCATTCTCCTTAGTGTCGGCTGAAACCCTGACAAAAAAATCTGGATGGGGTATCAATGCACACTTGAACTCCCAGTTCTTAATGTGAGGGGTTAAATTTGCGATAAAAGCACGTGCCTCATCAGTATCACGTGATACAAATGTTGCCTGGACTTTCCTTTGATCCTCTGACTTTTCACAAAACCTTGTTGCATGTTCTATGAAAAGCTGGGCAAATTCCTCTTTAGGGACAGGTTTCTCGGACATAGCTGTTCCCTTATCTCTTTGAACCATAAAGCATCGATGAGACCCTGGATTTTTATCTAGAAGAACGAAACAAAAAAAATCTCCAGGGGGAAACACTCTCACCAGTCCACTTGGATAATCAGCTTCACCGAATAACTGGCCTGGCTTAAGAGGCATTATAAGACCTCCTTCACCATCACTCCAATCCAGACCTTGTATCCTAGAAGCCATATTTGTATTATCTACAATGAAAGACAATAATATTAAGCAAGATGCGTAACCGTTATAAGAAGGGAGCCGACTTCGAACGACAACTAGTACTAGACTTTTGGGATAATGGTTGGGCTGCAGTAAGGGCTGCCGGATCCGGGACCCGCATACAACCTGTTCCAGATATAATAGCCACAAAAAAGTGTAGAATCATTGTAGTAGAATGCAAGACCACGACAAAAGACTGTTTAAGCCTGAAGACAGCCATCACCGAACTGGAAAGATATCAGAAAATAGGTGGCGGCCAAGCATACATTGCAGTAAAATTCCTCAGGGAAAAACCCCGGTTCTACAATCTAAAAGAGCTTAAAAAGAAGAAGAACTACACGATAACCAAGAAGGAAGGCTATATGACATTCGAAATGATACTCGGAGAACAAGCCATACTTTAATTACTATTAATTTATATACCATAATGAGCAAATGGTTGGGAATCACAATGGTAGAATCAACAAAAACAATTGACAGACAAAATCCAAGAGGACCATCAAGGACTGCTCCAGGATTATTAGATATGAGAGACAGGGTTGAAAGCAGGGTAGACGAGTTCAGAGAGCGACTACGAGAAGGCCCTGCCGATGATGGATTACACAGATCATTCGACAGGATAGATGCGGTGAAAGCCACACTCCCAAACGATGATCGCAGAAGATTAAATGATAGGTTAAGCCGTCTACTTGATGCTGCAAACAAATAGACAGGGATTATTCTTTTTTCTCATACTTGCATTTAGCACACAATCTATCATGGAACCATTCGTCAAGACAAACATTACACATATAGATGTCAAAAGGCCGTATCTTCACGGATTTTGTCTTGGCACAGAAAGGGCATTTAATTTCTTTTTGATCAGGATAACAGACGCTACAAAACATATTACGACATTTCTCGCACTCATAGAAACTAGTCTTAAAATCCCTGTTTTCCACCTCATCCTCATACATGGTAACAGTCTCCCACTTACTGCAGTTATCACAGTCAGCTCTAACATGAATCTTTCCTACTGGATGCTTTAAAGGCCGTATATGATGAGGCTTCTTTTTCCCTGCCATTGTATATCTTTACAGATTATGTGTATAAAATCCTTTATTACAACCTCTTTCCATACGTATAGTATAATGGAGTGCTGATGAAAAGGCCTGCCATCAGGACTAGTATTCCTGGAAGGAATGGTATGCATGTCGTAGGCTCCTGTGGATCTGTTAACGGCTCTTGCCTTCTAGGAGCCCTTGCCCTACCGCAGTCAGGATCTGCTTTCTTCAAGCAATCCGGATCGCATATTCCATCCTGACTAGGATCGCAAATCTTGTCTAAGGCATCTTTCCTACAGTCAGAAGGACATGTTTCCACAGTCTCTGTAACACCACAGACACCATCCTTGACGCAGAAATCCATTCCCTTCTCATAAATCAGCTTACCATTCTTGTAGAGCTTAACATCCTTCATCCCAGGATAATAAGGTATCTTATAGCCAACCTGCTTGCTATCATAGGTAATATTCGAGTAATCATTACCAAACACTCTGGGACCATAATAATCATAGTATAAGTCGAACATCGCACTCCACACCATCTTCCCAGATCCATCGAATACCATCAGATTATACTCACCATCCTCATTATAAGTCAGGGTAGGCCTACCATCCCTAAGGATCAATGCATTCTCAGAGACCTTACCATCCTTGCCGACATCCAATTCAACTACAACCACTTTATCTGCTGTTACATTCCCGACATATCCGACCTGTTGGCCATCCTGTGAGCCAGTATCTTCAGGCGCACCACCACCCCCGGAGATAGTAGACATATCCATGAATACACCTAGTATCAAGGTGAATAGTACTTTGTTGGGATTACCACATTGTAATATCGGCTTGGTAGCAAGATGTGCTTTGCTTAACTCGTCAAAAGCCCGTGGTCCAGGAGACATCAACTCAACATCTGCAAAACTCATTATTGCACGACCTCCCTCAGAATTCTTATTTCCAAGACAGCAGATCCCATACGTAGTTGTTGAACAGTTCCTCCACGCATCCCAGAACAAGTCGTCATAGAATGTGCAACACGGATTGCCAGTACTATCATCACTACCGTCAGGAGGACAATCCTCGATCAGACTACCTTTAAGATAGTTTATATCCCCCGTCGCTGAGCCATCATTCTGCGAGTCTCCGTCATTACACCTGCCATCAGTCGCCCCAGCCTGATTACTACAGTATTCATCTTCCAAGTCATAGATATGACCCAGCTCGTGAGCAGTAACTGATTCAAAGTCGGTAAAACCCCATACAGTATCGGCTCCATCACTCCTACCCACCGGCGAACACCAGTCAGCATCTGTAAGCCCTATCACAACGTCATAATCCGCACGGTTTATCCCAAGACCATCAACATGCCCTTCTATACTATTAGTATAACAGTTGAAGTCTCCTGCATCCAATCCGTTAGCAAGAGCTACTTTATCAATGAGGACTTCATCAGGACAATCCTTCAGAGGGATCGCATCTATAAAAAAGTCTATTTGTGTCTGTACATCTGCGTCAAAACTAGCCTGGTTTCCCTGCCATCTGATCGGAACGAACAAATAGCGTACGTTAGGCACTGTAATACACGTACCATTCTCGCAAGTATCTGGGCAGACATAATCTTCTGAGATTATGTTTCCATTCAGATCACAGTAGAATTCACGAAGTACTGTGTCAGAAATACAATAGTCAGACATTGGAAGATGCATTACTGGAGCCTTCATATTCACATTTGCTCTAGCAACATCTTTTTTCAGTTGTGCTCCAGCAAACTTTGTATTTGAAATGAATACTTTCTGCCCGTTCTTACCTAGCACATAATCATTACTAGCCTTGAACTTCTTTAGAGTGGTTGTCGTCTCATCTCCTTTAGAACCACCAATTTCAACAGAGAACATTCCACGCACTTCTGGATTGAATCCTCCATCACCATCATTACAAACGCATATTCCGTCAGCACATCCATTAGGACAATCGAGGTGTGCGATGTCTCTTACCTGGCTATCATTGCAGTAGTACTCGGTTACAGTTGTGCTATTGATGCATTCATCATTTTCAGGCAGAGTCATAATCATTCCATCAGTAGGCGTGTATGTCATACCTGCATCAGGAGGTAGTTCATATGATGTTGGAGCATTACTTGTTGAACCATCTGCATAAGGTTTTTTCCCACCATCACTATCATGACAACCACATCCATCACCAAATACAGACGTGTCTTCAGGAGTGTCCGGACACTCGTCGTCTGGATCAAAAACACCATCACCATCACTGTCAGGGATCAATTGTAAGGTAGTTATCGAGATAGATGGTTGTAGAGTAACACGCGAACCGATTAAAGTCGTTGTTGTAAGGACTATATCATCAAGCAAGTCGGAAGCAGAAGGCTGATATATAGTAGTTGAGGTAGACGTGGTATCCACCATTATCAGAGTAGTAGTTGTGATTGTAACAGTCGTTGTTGGATCTTGCCTTGTGTCAGCCTGACTGCAAGCACATTGATACTGTGCGACTTCAACACACTCCTGATCCCTTGGACAATCACCCATACATTTCTCATAATAAGTATCATAGATACAGTTGCTTGACTTAAGCGTTGTCGTAGTCGTTACGATTGCACACCCACAATAATAATCCTTCAACTGAATACAAGACTCTCCCCTAGGACAATCTCCCATGCATTGCTCATACTTCCGATCATAATAACAGTTATATGTCGGCTGAGTAGTTGTTGTGGTCTGGCATGCACAATAGCCTCCAGCCCGAACAAGATAGGGAACATATTTGCAGATGCCATCCCTACAATAGCCAGGGTCGCAATACTTCTGGCTTAATGGTCCAGAGATCTTTGAGCAATCTTGGGTTGCAGCCAAAACACTTGGCGAAACAGATAATATAAAAAGAAACGATAATACCAGAAAAAAAGGATGTGCTTTCATAGTTAACAATCAAGCTATGATTTATTAAATCCTGTTGGAATTCACATCCTGTCAGGCGCATCAATTCCAAGCAAATCCAGTCCTTTCATGATGATGTCACGGACGGATTTCACTATCATGATTCGACGCGAACGAACTTCTTCATCAGACTCAAGGACTGGGCATTTCATATAGAATCGTCCATAAGCTGCTGTGAGTGTTAGAAGATACGTGGCTAGTATGTCTGGTCTTAACTCGTCAACAACACGCTGTATTGCAATTGGAAAATCTGCTAGAAGCTTTATTAAATCCCATTCTTCATCGTTTTCAGGCATAGAATCATATTCTAGATCATCTAGCTTCCCTGCTTTCTCAATTATCCTACAGCTTCTAGCATACGCATACTGTATGTAGGGTGCTGTCTCACCCTCAAAGTCTAAAGCATCACTCCATTTGAAGGTTATCTGCTTGTTTGGATGATATTTGATTATATGGAATTTCACAGCACCAATACCAACTTTTGGAGCTATTGATTCATCCGCCATATTCCGCTTCTTAACTTCAGTTAAAGCCTTTTCAACAGCCTCGTCTAAGAGCATGTCGACTGACGCGATATTCCCCTTGCGCGTTGAGAACTTCTCACCCTCGAAGCTGACAAAACTATAATGAACAGACTCCAACTGTGCCTTAAAGTCAAGTATCTCGACGAGGATCGTCTTTAATTCCGTGAACTCAAGTTTATGGTCTTCACCCAATACATTGATTATCCTCCCATCTTTGGAGAGTTTTTCTTTTTCTAGATGGTATGCAAGATCCCGTGAGAGATAGACTGTCGTCCCATCCCCTCTTGCAAGCACACTCATACCACTCTTCTTTTCTATCCCAAAAGATGATAGGTCTAGACCTTTACCAAAATCCTCTTGCACCCAGTAGCTGCTCTTACTAGCCTTCTCTATTATGTCGAATGCTGTGCCATTAACTATTGAATCACTCTCATAATCGAATATGTCAAAGCTTATCCCCATTCGCTTATAGGATTCAAGCTGTCCGATAAGACAATCCTTCGCAATATCAGTAATCTTCTTGAGCGAATCCTTATCCCCTGACTCAGCTTTTTTTATCAGTGTAAAAACTTCATCCTTGAATGATTCGTCTTCTTCGAATCTCTTAAATGAGGGGACATATAATGCGAACATTTGAAAGTCTTTCTTTTCTTTGTGGTCTGGATAGTTGGAGATGACTTTCTCGTCAGGATTTATACCGGTTTCCTTACCCAAGGCTATAATAGCTATCTGTCGTCCGATATCATTGACATAATAATGGGTTTCGACATCATAGCCTGCAAATGAGAGGACCTTCCCAATACTATCTCCGATAATTGTATTCCGAAGCCTTCCAACATGGACTGGACCAGTGGGATTTACCGAAGTATGCTCTAAGATTATCTTGCCTTTAGAAATATTGCCGCCATATGAATCCTTCTGTTCATGTATCTCATCAAGTAGTTGCCTTGTATAAACCGCTCTATCGAGAAAGAAGTTGATATAACCATTTACTTCATCTACTTTACTAACAACCCCACAGGGTTTGATCTTCCCGCATATTTCCTTTGCTATCTCGAGAGGATTCTTCTTCAGATCCTTTGCTAGCTTGAATGCTATTGGACTACCATAGTCGGCTACCGGAGAATCTGATATATCATCTATACAAACATCCATCTCCGTTGCTGCTTCGAGTAGCTTTACAATCTCTTTTAGCGCGTCCATAGATAATACCTATAATAATTAGTAAAGTACTGTAAAAGTACTGTAAAAGATTGTTTTTATTCTAATTCTTCCTAAATTTTTAAACATAAGAATGCCATTCAAATCCATAAAAACCTATCTCAGAAATCCTGTCTCCTGGATAATCATACTATTCCTCATAGCCGCATTTTCCATCATCCTCGGAGTTG
>CAYREE010000055.1:0-13728 GCA_964423225.1 uncultured archaeon
GGATCATTCTGCTGTTGGGGTGGAGTAAAGATTGACAGAGAGGCTACAAGGAATACTACAGTCTCATATTATCCAGAGGACTGGCCATACTTTATGGGAGGAAATTTCGTCGAGTACTACATGGTCGATGGAGAGAATTATACTGATGAGACATTCCCGCCAATGCAACTTGCCCCAGACTGCAATGTATTGACTGGATGCAAATATCCACTAAAAACCCCACCACATATGTGCGATCATAAAAGGCTGAACGAAGTCAACGACAATGCAGACTTAGAGGCTTATCATGGATTATAAAAAGATATCGAATAACAAGGGGAAAACCTTCGAGGTAGGAAACCTGACGATAGCATTGGCTTTCTTTATTATAGCAGTCGTATTACTCCTTTTTAGGAACGCTGGCAATGAGAGTGTGACCACACCCACGACAACCATCAATCTGGAGGAAATTAAAGTATATGAACCACCAGATGAAGGACAAAAAGAAACCATAACAGATACCACACGACTCTGGGCATATTCAGAAGGACCAACAGGAAATATGAGATCACATTGGATAGTTGTAACAGATTAGTAGGGTCAGAGGCAGTAGACTGCTACACAGAACTTGCCTTGGAAAAAAATCAGGTAGGGATATGTTATAACATCAGGGGAACAGAAGAGTTAAGAGCAGTATGCATAAGACATTTTGCAATGGCCAATAATGTAAGCCATTGTAGTACATATGGAAACAACACACAACTTGCACTTGCCTGCTATTATGAAAGCGCAAATTATCAGAAAAACGAATATTTATGCGACCTACTAGAAGAGAAAGGTTACTACAATAGCATGTGCAGGTTTCTATACGTGAAAATGAGACATATACAAGACGTTGAAGGAGGATACGAGGTTTGCGACAGGATAAAGGAGGATGATCTTAGAACCTATTGTAGGGCAATGTTATCAAAAGACAAATGATATTGTATGAAAATAGATTATAAGAAGACATTCATCAGTCAGCACAGAAGGAGCGCCTGTCTTGAATGTGTGGAAAGGGGAAGAGGATACTGCAATTTCATCGAAGAAAAGGATATAGGGAGGATATGGTAGATGCAAGACCATAAGATTATAAGATTAGGCGATAGAGGAAGAACACTCTTGAAGAACACTCTCATACTATTGACTCTATTCTCACTTATCGGAACCACCCAATCAGACTGCCGGCCAGAACTAGCTTCTACCTGCGGTTACTTAATACCTATGTGGGCATCCTCAGGTTGTGGTATGGGTGTTGGATGGTGTGGTAGTTGTAGATCAGACTGTTGCGAAGACCCGGATGGGGTTAATCACGCCGAGTGTTGTGACTGGCCAGATAAAGCAAATGGATGTGGTTGGAGTTCAACATCTACCTCGATACTAACAACGACAACGGTCTTCGTCCCAAAATGCTGGGAGCCAGGATGGCTATATGACGGATACCCAATGTTCAGGGATGCTACAAACAGTTTTGGAAGAGACAAGTCAACAGACATAAACGATGACAATCCAAGAAGATGGGGCTGTGACTTCGAATACGCACCCGCAGAAGACAGAGCGGCAGGCACAGGCATACTCAGCGATGAAGACCAGGTACAAGACAGATACTGGGAGATAACACCAGTATTCGACAATGGAGGATGGATGCTACACGTAGATGGTACAAGACCAGGATACAAATGGGACTTCCAAGACGTTGACGACGAGACCCACACATACGACTTTGACTACGGTTCATCATATCTTGGAGACATGTATGGAACACCAGGATCAAAAGGCTATGGAGTGCAAAACTGCAGTGGAAACTGGCTGCCAGGATGCGAAGTCCCAAGAGACCACTACTGCAGGCCACGAAGCCTTCAACACCAGCCCTGCATAGCATGCAATAGACACGACAATTGTGTGGAATACTGCTTCAACTACGATCTACGATACTACAGACAGTTCAATATAAACACTGTATGGGCAAATACATTCAAGGTAACCCCTGAATTCAACATGCCAATATCAAAAGTAGGATATATAAGAAGTCTAGGCGGAGATGAGTTTATAGACACAGAAGAATCATGCATGCCACTTACACCAAGCATATACTATCAAAACAGTACTGTGAAGCTAGGAGACGGAGAAGGACCATGCGACAGCCATACTGATTGCCAAACAGGTTACTGTTCCATGGATCCAGATGGCATATACTTCGGTCACTGCTGTAATAATTCTGTAACCGATGTGGAATACGACCAAACACGAGAATGCTGTATGCCACTAGGTGTGGTAAACGCACGTCAAGGAGACGTAAACTACTGCCAGAAAAAAAGACAAAGATGGAATGTTAAATGCGGATTCGAAGAAGGACACTGTCGAGGCGACGGAGACTGTGATGGTTCACAAGACCTAAAATGCTTTGACAATCCAGGTAATAACAGAGATGACTCAGCATGCTGCTATGACCTAAGCAATGAACAATTAGGAGATTGCGGTGAAAAAGGAATGGTCTGGGATGGGAAAAACTGTATAGAAGTCCTCGACTCATCATACAAATACCCATGGAAAACAGCATACACAAGAACACAGGAAGGAGTAGCCGGTGATGGTGGCGGACCAATATTCCTACATATGGCTGGAGGCGGAATGGTACCAAACATAACAGAAGCAGCAAACCCAAGCGATCCAAAAATCTCTAGTCCAAGAGCACAAAACCAGAGGGAATGCAATGACTGCATGCTCGCAAAACCATATATAATAAATCCCAGCCCCATTTGGGCAGAAACAAGAAATATTGGAAACATATACGCATGGGATGTAGACCATACAATATGCGGAGGAACCTGTCCGAGCGGTAGGACAGGACCATGCGTCGCCCCAGACTGCACTGTAAAAGGATGGGCATGCCCACTACAAGGCCGTCCAATAGGAACAATAGGGACAAGAAACATATTTTGCAAACGACAGTATGCATGCGGTATGTACGACTGCAACTGTGGAAGAGACCTGCATCAAGAACCAAATATGGGAGAATGCGATCCCATCCTATCAGGATACGATACATCCTGTGAACAAGGACCACAAGCAGTAGAATACGGATGCTGTGGAGCAGGAGACTTCTGGCCAGGCGGATACACAAACGAGAACAAATTCAATCATAATCCACCTGCAAAATCATGTCCATTAGGTAGTAGTCCACCGCCAGGTGCAAAGAACGGAGGGCCACACGACAGATATCTGGAGCCAGTAATCGTCCCGCCAAACGTCGGACTTATTCCAGCATCATGCGGAGCATTAAAGATGAAGCAAGTAGACGTTTATCCAAGAAACACTCCAGAATGGGATACACGATTCTACGGTGGTAGACCCAGCGGCAATTCTCCATGGTCATGGATTAAATACACACTCGTAGAAAGGCCAAGCGGCAAGATCACTACGAATGAAACAGAACCAAGGCCAGACAATATACTACCTCAACCCACAGATCCCTGGACAGTATTAACATACTATGTCTTTGAAATAGACCCAGGACTAGAAACTGATACAACAAGCATAAATATATCAGCAGACTTCACGATCAGAAACTATATGAACAGACGATCATATGTGGAACAGTGCATGTGGCATGGATGCAGCAGACTAGAAGTAGATGTCAGATATGATCGTAGAGTTGACATAGAATGCGTTAGTGACACTGATCCCGATGACATAATAAGCATCCACCAATGGGACTCTCATAACGCACCCTGTGAAGGACCGCCAAACTGCTGCTGGCCAGACAGCCCATGCTTGTGTAGTTGTCCAGATGGATATTCAGGAACATGTACATACAGGGATAACTGCTATTGTAGGGAACGCTGCTGGGGATGCTGGCACCATGAGGGAACAAACAAATACTTCCCAGTAACAGTTGAAAATGCAACCCCTATTAGAGGACCTGATCCTAATGATCGCGCATCTAGAGTATGTCAGGGCCTTAATCCAGATACAAGCGAATGCATTAAATTCGAGGAATTCACAGACCAGTCAGAAGTATTAGCCGAAGAATATGGAAAACACTTAAAGATTGCAAGACCACTCCCAGAAACCGAGCATGTAAACATCATAATAGATGGCGAGCTCAGATACAAGACTCCAAGACACGCTGCTTCAACCAGACATAATTTGAACTATTCTTATGTCAGAGGATACATAACCATTTCAGCCATTGAAAATACGACAGACATGATAGACATGTTCAACGGATTCGAACTCGACATACCAGACAAGGTATTCCTCAAGTTCACGAACATCTACCTACCAATAGCCCATGACTTAACCAGCTTGGAAAGCGCATTAAGATGGGATTTCAATGTAATTCCACGCGGAGATAAGATCAGAAACGCTGAATTTCTAGACCTCGTAAAAGGCAATAACTACGATGAAAAACAATATATCACAGATACAAATAATTTGAATGGCGGAGGAAATAATGCAAATAATCCAACATATTATATTGCAAACTATAATCCAATAAAAGAATTCCTCCATTTCTACGACCAATACTATGCTTCAACAAGCAAATACTCATGGCGTAGAGGAGTATCAATGACTTCAAGAGCCAATAAAAACAGATTCTTCTGGGAAAAGGATCCATCATACAATATTGGATTATACAGAAATTTCAGAAATGATGAGACAAGAGTCTGGGACTTCGAACACCTAAGCGTCCATTCTAAAAACATTGAAGAGTTTGAGAACCCATATGTCAACGACCCACATTCTGTAAAAAATGTGGTACAGATAGGAAAATGCAATGGCTGTAAACTACCAGTAGCAGTAGTAAAATACGCTCCATTCTGCGATAGTCCAAGAGGAGTAATACCAGAATTAACACATCCATGCTCAGATGTTGCAAAGCTCAGCCTGACAGGGAACTCATGCCTTTGGAAATACGCATTCAATATGACCTGGCCAATATCAGATGAGAAATGCCGGGATATAGACCACCCGATAATATCAGAGTATTACAGTTGTGATGGAGCCCCAAGCAAATATCAGAGCTACTGTGGAGCAGATGGAAACTACTATGCCTACTGGATGGATAAATTCAACTATAGATACTTCTGGAACGACTTTACTGACGAATGTTTTGTAAGTACGATAAAACAATGCCGGGCAAAAGTAATCAGGCCTCAGAGTTACACATTCCTCTTCGAAGCAACAAACATCCATCCTAAAGACTGGGATAAAGCAGAACTTACAATACACACTATGTTCAGAAGTGTTAAAGTCAAACCATTTAAATCATCTGCACAACGCTCACAATGCGAGAATGACGTGGATTGTTCAGTGGGTAATGTAAGATGTAATATTAGAAAACCACATGCATTAAGACCTTTCTTGGAAAAGATTGCAGAATCGCCACTTGAATTATATTTCAGAGTGAAATTAGAGGACTTATGTGACGGTACGATATACGGATGATGAAAAATAAATACAATAAAAAAAACAGGATTAGGTTAATAACAATCTCAATAATAACAATCTTCCTTTTTGGACTCATTATAGCATCAATGACAGAAAAAGCAGATGCTCAAGCAGCAACGTATTTCGTATACATAGATTTCAAACCTCCTTTCAAGGATAAAAGCGGATGGTATCCTGCAGGCGCCGTAATACAATTGAATAAAACACATCAAGTCACAGTAGTCGCAACTTTAGAAGCTGATGGTGATTCAGGATTCATAGATTCATTACAGTATATTTGGGTATATAACATGGGATCCTTCGATACATGTGATTACTGTATGGCAACCCTCCCCTGGATCCTTATACTAGGCATTCCAATCGTCATGTCCTATAGGTATTTTTCGGGTAGAGCAATAGATTTCCAAGATGCGTGGGATGAAATGATGGGTAAGAAATAGCCCTAAAAACCCTATTTCTATCATATATTATATAAGAAGATATTGAAGAAATTTGGTTAAATAATATATATAGCATATAATTAATTAGGTATCAACCGTTCCTGCCAAAAACAACTAAAAACCATAAACATGACCCAAAGAAAACGTTCTGGCCTGGCCAGAAGGCTGATAATCGGGACGATATTTTCCTGTACAATTCTATTCACGTCATTATTCGTATCTGCAGGGATTGGAACTGATTTAGCGTCAAACTGGCTTGTCCAACAATTTTTGAATTTTGTTAAATGGCTGGCGGAGATTTCACAGACCGAAAGCAGAAATATGTACCATATGATAATCCCCTTGATAACCGCCCGTGCAATCATCGTTCCTGAAGTCGATCAGGGAGAGATCCTGGACATGGTCGGCTTGACCATGAGTATGATGATGCCTATCGTCATGTTCCTCATAATATACACTGCAATAAAACTCATACTAGCATCTGCAAGTCCTTCAGATAGGTTCAAGGCAAAACAAAACCTACAAAAAATGCTTACAGCATTAATCCTAATGCCATTATCACCTGCACTATCCAAGATTATGTTAAACATTAATTATTCGCTTACAAGAGCCATACTAGTCGGGCCAGACAGCGCATTCTATCAGATAATGTGTCCTGCTGGAAATTGTCAGAGCTGGGCTCAAACATTAGCCAATGCAAGTCAAGGCTGGGTTGGTCTTGGCGGTGGAATAATAATGCTGTGTGTTGGTATCATAACCACAATAGCATTTGGACTCATATTCTTCAGGTTCATCATGGTTATTCTCTGTACGATATTAATGCCATTAACGATCGCATTATACATGTTCGAGTTCACAAAGAGCATTGGAAGACAATTCTTGAAATACACGATAGGCTGGATATTCACGCCCCTGGTCATGGCTGCATGGATATGCGTATCTGCAGCAATTATGGTAAGCCTTGGCAGCATGGATACATTTACAGGAATCTGGTTGTTTATGGGAACAACAGTCATGATCATTGCTTCTCCATTAATGATAACTGGAGTACTTGCAGCACTAGGAAATATTACAACTTCAGTCGGACAGATGATACCAACCGTCCTTGGATTACCGTTTGTAGTAGCAGGCGAAGTCATGCAGGGACAAGAGGCTGAGGCCGTAGTTGCAGCAGGAGTCAAACAGGCAGCAAACCTTATGGGGGGAGTAGACATGAGGGAACACGCCGCAAAATTCGGAATGGCAACAGGTGAAGGCGGTATGGGCGAGACCGGATTCAAGATGAAGGGTAAGGGTGGTGATACGGGAGGCAGTATCGTCGAGGCTGCAAGCAATACAGGTGCTACTGCAGTCACAACAGGTACGACCGCAATCGGAACTGCTATTGGAGTCCTTGGTACTGCGACAACTGCAGGACTTGCAGCTGCAGGTGTTGTGACTTACGGAATCTCAGAAGGTGGTGCACTTGTCTCAGCCGGGACCACAGGAACGACTGTGACCGCTATAGAGGCAACTGGAACAACAATATCACAGTCACTTCTACAAGGTGCAAAAGGTATTATACAGGGTATAACACAAGTAGCTGGTAAAGCTACGGGAGCAGCAATAAAAGGAGGAGTTAAGGGAGCGGTAAAGGGAACCGCAAAGGCCGGTGCAAAGACAGCTGGAAAAGCCCCGAGAGCATTTAGGATGGGTAGAATACTGGGTAAGGCTATTGGACGCGGTTTTAAAAAGAATGGATTTTCTGGAGCTCTAAGAGGTATGAACAAGGCTCGAAAAAGTCTGAAGTTGGGTAGAGGTCTAGGTAAATTTGCCAAGTCAGGCGCTAAAGCAGCAGGTAAGGGAGGTTCTAAGGCTGCAAAGGAAGCTGCGAAAGAAGGTGCTAAAGAAGGAACTAAGAAAGCTGGTAAGAGCCTTTTTGAAAGGGTGATGCCTAAGACATGGGCTAGGGCCGCGCAGGCTGCAGCTGAAGCAAGACAAGGTGGAAGTGGATTTGGAAGATCAATGGCTGCAGGAATGGCTGAAGGAGCTGCTGCAGGAGCATTCGGTGGTGGGGTAGTAGGAGGTTCAATAAAGGCTGGTATGGAAGCAGGGGCGAAAGGAGGGATTGGAGCAGGATTACGTACTGGATTCAGCTCTTTTGGACGTGGAATAGGACAGAAAGCCATGAATATGGGAAGTGCTATCAAGAATTTACCGAAGAATATCGCAAATAGATTCGCACGGAAGCAAGGGAGACGATTTGGAAACACACGATTCTTTGGGAACATGGTGGCGGCAGGCTGGAAAAAGGGTGGTTTCCGCGGGGCTTTCAAAGGCGCTGTGAGAGCGGGTAGAACATTGGGTGCAGGAAAAAAACTGAAGGAAGCTGCAAAGAAAGCCCCGAAAAAAGCCGCCAGTGAATTATACAAAAATACTAAGGAAGCTGCAGGCAAGACAGTTGAAACAGTAAAAGAATCCGCTAAAGACGATCAAAACAAGGGAGCTGAAGAAGAAAACGAAAAAGCCCCAGGGAAGAAAGACAATGTCATGAAGCAACCCCTGAAAGAGGCGGGGGCTAAACTCAAGGAAAAAGGAAAAGCAAAGATAAGTGGGGCATTTGGGGGTGGTGATTCGTCCAAGGGTAAAGACGCAGCTAAATCAAAAACTCCGAAGACTGCAGGTTCTCCTGACGGCAAGGGACGATCAGGGGATTCAAGTGAAGGAGGTAAGGGTCCAGCTAAGGCTAAGAGAGGCTTTGGAGCCATGGTATGGGATGGTATCTCACAGGGCATGGGATTCGCAGGACAATCACTTAAAAGAGGGATGCTAACAGCTGCAATTGGACTAGGAACTGGTGTTGGAATAGGATTACTAACCGGAAGTTGGGGTGCTGGATTCATGGGTGGTGCACTGGCCACCAAGATGAGTGGAGCCCATGGACAAGGCTTCAGACAAAATGCAGGGAAATCACTTGCAACAATGGGTGGTGGAAGCGTACTGGCTGGAGGATTAGCAACCGCAGGAATAATAGGTCTAGGCATGGCCGTTGGAGGTCCTATGACAGGCTTATTAGTTGGTGGAGCAGTCTTAGGTGCTATGAACTCTAAAAGCCATGGTGCTACGAAAGACGCTTTTAAGCAGGGAATGGGTCTCGGATTCAAAGACGCGATGAAAATAGGCGCGCTAGTCTCTGCCGCATCAATATTAGGTACCGTAGGTGGCGCGGGCAGCATAGCATACGGGCTTGGAGGCTTGTATGTGGCTGGAAAAGTGATGCAGCATACGGGATTAGGACAGAGTCTTAAAAACGTGGGATCAGAGAGTAGTGGGGGTAAGGCATTCGTAGCCGGTTTCAGAAGAACAGGGATTGTGGATGGTGCAAAAGAATGGGGTAAGGCAGGTGGAATGTGGTCTCGTGGCGGAACAGCTTTTGTAGCGGGTAAGATGGCAGGTATAGGCACTGATATTGGATGGAAGGGTGCGACATTCGCAATGCATCAGGCCCCTAAATTAGTGGGAGAATCCATTATGACAGGTGGTGCGAACATACCATTTAGGGCTGGAAGATTCGCGTTTAGAGCCGGGAGAAATGTTGCGAGAGCTACAACCCGTGCTGCAATAGGAAACAAAAGACTAGGTGACATTCCAGGCTATAATAGATTGCAGAAAAACTGGTTTACTCGAGGAATGTTCAAAGCATCCGCAAATCTAAAGGTTAATGAAGTTGTGAATAAACCAGAGGGTATATGGGCGGTTAGACGAGCTGCAGTTAGGGGTCATCGCGCATATAAATACGGTAAGAAAAAAGCAGGAGGCTCAGACGGATCAGGTGAAAAAGGTAGGAGCGGAGACTCGGGAGGAAGAAGAGATGGGGGAGGAGGTGGAAGTAGAGATAGGACAGCGGACGCCTCAACAACAACAGACACAACAAAATTCGACGGAACCAAAGATGCTAAACCAGAAGACACAGGATCAGGAACAATAGATACAACACAGGTTAAACCAGAAGACATGCCTAAAACACCACAGCCAGAAACACAAGCACCAATAGATCCTACAAAACCAGTTACAGCAGACACATCAGATCCGAGCACACAAACACTAAAGCCTGAAGATCTGGGATCAGGGACAGTCGATACCACGCAAACAGGAGGTCAAGACCTGAAACCAGAAGATCTAGGATCAGGAACAACAGACACGACACAGATAAAACCAGAAGACGCTGCCATACCAGCACAGCCTGAAGCAGAAACACAAAAACCACAACAAACACCAGAAGGCACTGAAAGTAAGCCAGAAGCCCAGACAGATCCATTAGGAACATTCAGCACAGACACAACCCAACACTCAGGCGGATCTTCAGATACTCCAACACCCGAAGGCAGCGGAGCCGATAGATCAGGAACAGTCTTATCCTCAGAAGACGAGGGAGAAAAGGGTCGTACAGGAAAGGCTGAGACTATGCGAGAGGCTGCAAGCGGGGAATCAGCACAGCTAAGCCCGCAAGAACAACAAGAGCAAACGCAACATATTAACAGGGTCAAACAAGAGCTGATATACCATGGTACAAGAAAGAAACGCAAACAATCAGTAGGAGACATGCTAGAAGACATGCTCGAACTCAAAGACGACCAGCAAGGCGGTGGAGGCGGAGGAGGAGGTGGTGGAGGACAACAATAAAAAATAAAACTTATTTCCTGCAAACACCAATAAAATTCTTCAAAATATCAGAACCCTTAGGCGTATGCTCCACTTCCGGATGGAACTGAACACCATACAAGGGCTTAGACACATGCTTCATAGCCTCAACACTACAGACATCAGATTCTGCAAGACTAATAAAATCCTCAGGTACTTCAACAACCTCATCACGATGAGACATCCAGACAGTAAGCGTATCATCAAGACCATTAAACAAGTCGCCAGGAACAAGCACCCGAATATCAACAGCAGCATACTCACCACTATCACCCTGCTTAACAACACCACCCAAAGCATGAGCCATCAACTGATGACCAAGACAGATCCCAAGGACCGGCAACCCACAATCTAAAAAACCCATATAATCACCCAGACTCTCAGAATCAGAATAAACCGAGGTAGGCCCACCACTTAATATCAATCCAATCGGATCCAAACCCAATACATCATCCAATGAAGTATTCTTACCAACGATCTTAGATTCAACTCCAAGATATTTCAAAGACCTCCAGATCCGATGGACATATTGCCCTCCATAATCAACGATAACAATCATAAGATGATACATATTGGAATTAATGTAAATATATTATCCATAAGATGGATGAAAACATAGGATTAAACCCGCGGATACTACTCATTCAACCACCATACAATACTCTCTTTCCAAAAGACAGTGGTTTTACAATACCGCTTGGACTCTTATACAATGCAGCAAGTCTAAAACAAGAGGGTATAGACGTAAGGGTTTATAATGCAGATACAGTAACATCCTGGTTTAAAAGAGGATTCTACTACCATGAATCATTAAAAAACTTTACTCAATACAAGAAAAATCTTGAAAACAATGACTATTATACCTGGATCCAGATAAAAAATCTTGTGAAAAACTATGATCCAGACATAGTTGGGATAAGTAATCTCACCATCACAAACCCAAGCGCAAACAAGACAGCAGAAATAATAAGACAAGTAAAAAAAGATGTGATAATCATTGCTGGAGGAATTGATGCGACAATTAGACCACTTGAATTACTCAAAGAAGGAAGATATGACTATGTAGTAAGAGGTGAAGGCGAAAAAACAATCCTGGAATTAATAGGGCATAAAATGGATGCAACAAACATAGAAGGAATATCATATATTCAAGATCAAAAAGTAGTGCACAATAAGCCAAGAAAATACATAGAAAACCTTGATAAAATACCATTTCCAGCACATGAAACCCTAATAGACTCGCAACACTATCCAACAAATGAGTTTGGGAGGATTATAACAAGTCGGGGATGTCCCTACCGCTGCGAATTCTGTGCATGCTCGATAATCTCTGGTAAAAAAACAAGATACCGGACAATAGACAATGTTATTAAAGAAATAGAATCCCTTATCAAAAAATATGGGACCAGATACTTCTCCATACAAGACGACACATTCTATCTAAACGACGATAGGATGGTCGAATTCTCAGAAAAAATCCTAGAAAAAAAAATAAAATGGAACTGTCTAATAAGAGCAGACAATATAGACCTGGATGTCATATCAAAAATGAAAAAAACAGGCCTAGACAAAGTTGATGTCGGAATAGAATCAGGAAGTCAGGAAATCCTCGATATCATGAAAAAAGACATTGATCTAAAAGAAAGTGTAAAAAATATAATACAGATGAAAGAAATGGGCATACACGTAATCGCAAACTTCATAATAGGATACCCTGGAGAAGACAAAAACACACTCAAGAAGACAAAAAATATTATTAAAAAACTAGATGTAGAATATACCGTTGAATTATTCCGACCTTTTCAAGGAACACAAATATATGAAAAATTAAAAAAAGAGGATAAGATCATAGAACAACCTATTACAAACTACTATGAGTATTATAACCAGACATTCAAAGATCAAAAAATAATCCATAATGAATTAGTAACAGAACACAAGAAAATGATGATTAAATGCATCAAAAAGAAACAGTCAACATAGAATAATGAAAATATCTGTTATAATCCCCACATACAATAGATGGGAAAAACTTGAAAACCTGTTAAAATCACTGGAAAAACAGACAAATACAGATTTTGAGACAATAGTAATTGATGACGGATCAACAGATAAAACCCTCAGAAACCTGAAAGAATATGAAAAAAACACGACTCTTAAACTAATCGTAGTAAGCCAGACAAAAAAAGGACCGGCCATAGCAAGGAACAAAGGCATAGAAAAAGCGAATTCAGAAAAAATACTATTCCTCAATGATGATGTTATTGCGGATACAAAACTAATCGAAGAACATTTAAAATTTGAGGGTAAAGGAAAAACAGTTTTAGGATGGATCAAACCAACTAAGACCACAATGCAGGGATGGAAGTATTATTATGGACCACACTTTCACTACAAACAGATATTATTCGACCTGGAAAACCTACCATTCCTCTACTTCATAACAGCAAACCTACTGGTTGAGAAGGGAAAAATCATTGACGTAGGATTATTTAATACTGACTTCAAACTAGCCTTCTGCGAAGACATAGAACTCGGATATAAAATGGAAAAAAAAGGCATAAAAATAATATTTAATAGAAAAGCAATCGTTTATCACGACCATCCATTAAGCATAGAAGAGTTCGCCCAACAACAATACATGAGAGGCACAGGTTATGCAACCCTAATATCAAAACACCCAGAATTACTAGATGATGAAAGAATGGATATTGAAAAAGCTGCAGAAAGAATTACCAATGAATTACATAAAAAACTTATTTCCAAAAACATCCCCATACCAGAAGGATTCATATTTAAAAAACCGATGATATATGCTGCAAAAAAGATATGGAAAACCAAAAAAAACATGCAGATCACACCACTACTAGAAAAGCTGATATGGATCTATTATTTCAAAAAAGGAAGCGAAGACCAAAGAAGACATTTTATTAACAAAAAAAAGTAAAATAAGATTCAGTAAGATGAACCCAATAAAAAAACCGATAAACTGGCGCCCTGCATTTGGATTAGGAGCATCTAAACTAAATCAAATCAAGCGTCTAGACTTTAAAATAGGAGAAAGAGTCCTGGATCTAGGCTGTGGAATGGGATTCGTCATAGGAAACATAAAAGCAAAAGAAAACCATATATAAAA
>CAYREE010000056.1:0-8374 GCA_964423225.1 uncultured archaeon
CCTGCTTATGCTGATATGGACAATGCAGTCTTACGTAGAACTTTTAATCTTCCTATGCAGGAACCCGATGCAGGTGAGCAGGCAAGAATAGACGAGCTGTCTAATATTGATCCGATGGTTGGTTTCGCATACAAATACAATGTGTCTTTACAGGATCATTTGGAAAGCAGTCGGACAACATGTTTTGAATCAGTACGGACAGTAGCTCAAAATGATGGGGAGACAGCATATCATCTGGCGAGTGCATTAAAGCATGGTGGCTTGATACCCGTATTCACGCAAGGTACAGTCTACGAATTATTATCAGGGAAGACGGATTCGACAATGGATTTTATAGGATCGCCATTGGAAGAGCGTGAGGCAGCTGAAAATGTATTTGCCAAGAATTACTTGAAGATGCTCAAGGATGTGGGTGATGCCCCATATTTTCACTCGGTGGACGCATACAATGCGTTTAATAGAATTAATTATGGTGGAGCATTAAACCTTGTGAGTTTTCAGAGAGCGTGTATGACCGATGATTCAGTAAAAACATTCCTATGTCGTAGCGATACGATAGGACGCATATCCTCATTAATACCAATGGATAGGGGCGGTGCTGGCTTAATCCCCAATATTGGGGGTGAATACCTTGATTGTTTATCCTCTCCTAAAAACACAGGACTATTAGCAAATGACGAGGCATTATCAAAGCTAGTCAATCTGCCAGATCATCGAGCACATCGACTATTGACAGCATTTATGGAAGATGGAGTCAGACCGTCGTATTCCCCAATGTATCCCCGTAATACACCTCCTTTAGAACGAGATAAGGGCGAATGGGTTCTAGGACTACCATCTCTTACACTTATGATGGATGGAGCCAATATCGTCGACTTAGTAGACTTTGTGGATTACAGTACACTACAAGGAATAACTCCCGAGGCCGGAGCTGGACTAAGTGATACTCACCAATCTTCTGGAAGTACTGTCTTAAACCAGTTATATGATCGAGCAGAAGGACAATACAGGTTCAATAATCTATCCTCAGAGTGTTCTGGAAGAGCTCCTGAAACAAAGCTTGTTGGAATAGCATTGACAATGCGTAGCCTTGGTGGTAGAGGACTTGAAACATCATATACTAATGCATTATCTAATCCAGTGGCTTTTGACCGATTAAGTGACCAGGAACAGGTTCTAGAACTAGTAGATCCTGGCAGGGATGGGAGTATTGGAAGAGCCGACAGGAATTGTTATGAATTATACTTCTCAGCTATTGGAAAAGGCCATGAACAAGTCGCTGAATGGGCATTGGATAACAAAAAAACTTTAAACGGATATTCTGGTGAATTCTATCATAAATATCGTCAAGCACTTGATAGGCCTGAGGCTGCAGCTAGGCTTGGGGATGTCTCAATATGGACTACTATAAAAGATAAGGGACTATCTGAAAATGTTGCATGCGCGTATGTGGACTATCTTGCTAGTGGAGCTGATGATAAGGCAGCATTCATTCTCTCTCGTAACGAACCCTTTCTCCATGAAGGCGATGCTATGAGAGGTTATCTAGACTGTTTGACGACAGACCAGGTCCATAGCCTTAGTACTGGAGTTATCAAACGCAGTTCATTAGGACGGATTGTGTTAAACAATCTCATGGCAGATATTGGTGTTAAACCACCACTAAACAGGTCTGAGGCGAGAAGATGGGATGATAGGATAGCTACTCGAGGAAGAAAGTTTATTATGGGAAATCCCTTGATACAAGAGCAGATACAAGCCAGCAGGGCTGGAAGATGGGGGGAATATGTTGATAATCTACAGGGAAATATCTCTTCTATGACAGAGCTTTCAGACCTGGGTGTTGATGTAGCAGTATTGGAAGAAGGGCTTGGCCGCAGGTCATATCGTAAGGAGGGTGGTAAGACAAAGCCTGTTGCCACACAGTTCGAAATGGTTCAAGCTATGGCTGATGGAGTTGTCTCCCGTGTATTCAATGAAGGAGATGATGAGATACTCAATAATCCAAGAAAGATGTTCAACCTCCTGCTTAGGGCGTTTAAAAGACCTCCCTTAGGTGAGATTAGACGCGAGGATTTTCCAGATATTGTGGAAAGATTCACTGAAGAAATGTTTGATAGCCCAGATAATCTTAATACTGCTATGCTGGTTGTAGGTGACATCCTTCAGAACGAGTCTAATGTCAGTGATCATGCGCAGGCTCAACTTGCCAGGATACATGCTGAGGAAGTCATTATGGGTCTTGGAGGAACGCCTAAATGGGAGGGTAAGATAGAGGCTATTGAAGCAGAAGTGTCGGATAAGGATCCTAGGACTGATCTAACAATTGGTAATGATGTTGGGGATTGTAAGCGTCTTGGACATGGTGATGAGACTGCATTACCCTATTACTTCCGGGATAAGGCTTCACCTCAAGTACCCTTGTATGTGGGTAAGAAACGGGTTGGTGTCGCATGGATCCATTTAGTGAAGATTGATGGGAAACCTGTAATGGATATAGACTGTATTGATGTTACAGCAGAGCTTAGAGCTGATCCGGCAATCTATGATGCGGGCATAAAATACGTTACTGAATGGGCGAAAAAGGCGAAGTTCAAGGGTGTTGTAATGGGTGCTGCATTATATAATAATGCGAATCACTATGCAGAACTACAAGGATATGAGACTGCGACTGTTGATATGGAGAAGATAGATCATTTTGACGCTAGTGAATACCCCACGACTTTCGCAGACACTTTAAAAAAGACTACTGGGTTAGACGGTACCGTTAAGATGAAGGGAACCCAGAAGGTATGGGTTATAAGCCCGTTAGAAGAATAATTTATTGGTGATATATCATGACAAAAAAATTTGTTTTAACCGTGGAATTAACTGAAGCCCAGGATGGCGAGGATCATGGGATGTTATCTGTAAGCTGGGATAAGGAAGGAATGTCTTATGCAGAGATGCTTGGTTTTATAGAGCTTGCAAAAGATCATATCAAGGCAAAAGATCAGGGGAACTAGTTTTATTTTTTAATTTATTTTTATTCCCCAATCTTTTAACTCTTCTCTGAGGATTTCAACATTGTTACTTATCGGATCATGTAGATAGGTTTTGAATCCCATTTCTTTCGGTATCATCAGGTTTTTCTCTTGGTTATCAATGAATACTGAGTCTTCAGGTCGTAAACCATGTTTTTTCAATGCTTCATTAAATATATCCGGCCCATTTTTTGTTTTTCCAATCGCTGATGATACTATGATTGGATCGAAGAGTTTGTATAGTCCATGTTCTTTCGACAAGGTATTAATACGCTCGCTAGTATTGTTTGTTATTATCCCTAGGATATAATCATTCTTCAAATGACTGGCTAATACAAGCATTTTTCCATTCATTGGAGTATCCAGGAAGACTTTTTCCATTATATTGTAATTCATATTAGTGCCAGCGCATTTACATAAGTCTTTCCATATGTCTTCATGTGTAATAATTCCTGCCTGCAGATCCTTTCTGTTTGCGAGATAGCATTCGAGCATTTTTTCATAGTTTATGCCTGGCTTATATTTATAAATATTATCTGGAACTAGTTTGTATGCAGACTCATTGGTTGTTAGAACACCATCAAAATCAAAGAATATCGCCTTTATATTCAACATTTATCACTCTTATCCTTGTTATGGTCATCACAATCCCAGGGATATTCATCCATCCATTCGAAGAATACCTGGTCATTATATTCTTTGATGATATCATATCCGCAGATCGAGTCAACAGCGTCTTTGCTCATATGGCAGTCACCATCCTGGTCTGATAGTCCATCATAGCATCTGGAATTTATTTCCTTGTCATTGCAGAAATAGTCGTCGTGTAGAATATGATCTTTAGAATCATATACTCTAACATATGAAGTCCACCAGGGTTTTTCCTCCCTGATAATATCTTTTAATCCTTCGTCTATTATGACATTTGTTTCAAAACGCACAGTCAATAATCCGAATATCATCCCTTCAATATATCTTCTCACATTATATGCTTTCGATCCTTCCTCGTCTATTTCTTGGACAGACCGAATATTATCTGGATGGATTCCTAAAACTACGGCAACCTTAGAGTTAAATTGTTTCATCTTCCTATAGGAGCTGACTTTTCTCGGTAAGGTGGTTGTCACAAGTTTTACTACAACAGTTGTATACGTTATCCTTAGCGTTGATGTTGTCGTTACTACTGGATTTGTCGTATTCGTAGTGGAAGTCGTTGTTGAAGTCGTAGTTGTTGTTAAGGATCTGATCTGGGTGGATGATGTAATGTATTCCACTGTTGTTCCTGTCATATGTCTTAATGTAGTTGTAGCTCCTCCAGCCACTGTTGTGGTTGAAATCAATCCCCAGGGGCGTTGTGCTGTAACTGAAACGCTAAGTAAGAGGATTGTTAAAGCTATGAATATACTAGTAGTCTTCTTTATCATCTTTTCTCGCGTAGTCCTCTATTGTTTGACAATTAAACTCACAATAATCATTGAATCCAAAATCTATTATTTGATCACATAAATCACAATTCTTTGAATTTTTTGCTACAAACGATAAACATTGATCTTTCCTTTGCTGTAGGACTACATGATCGCATATATGCGCGTCTTTTGATCGTTGGGCAGCGCTAACATAGCAATTATCAGTTAACGCAGGATTTTTAATCCTATCGCATATGTCTGGATCAATGGTAAACATTGCAATTAAGTTATAGCATTCCACCCTTAGGGTTGGAATCTTATAACATGAATCTCCCATAACAACAATCCTTTCACAGATGTCAGGATTCAATTGTATTCTTGCAGACTCGAAAAAGCATTCGTCACGGTTTAAAGCTTCTAATACCTCATCACAGATGTCAGGATCCTCGTATTCAATTGCTAGGTCAGAAAGGCAGGGATCTATATACTCGGAGTTTTCAAGTGTATTACACTCAATGATTCTATCTCGGATTAAATTCTTGTCATGAGTCTTTTTCACACGATTAATGGGGGCAGGTTGATTATCTGGAAAAATAATCCCTAATTCATCCAATGTTCTTGTTTTTAATGTTGTTGAAGTATATGATGTTTTTATCATTGTAGTAGTTATGTATGGCATTGATGCTACTGTAGTTGTTGTAACAGATCCTGTTGTGATGTCAGGGACATCTATACTCAGGTTTTTTAATGATTTAGAAGACTTATCAATTCCCATTTTTTCCAGGTTTTTAATTGCATTCTTATGACTTGGATTGATGGTTAACGCCCGTTTAAATGCTTCTTCCGCCTCTTTTAGCTTGTTCATATTCCCAAGGACAACACCCTTTGTATTCCATGCCTTATCACTTTCTTGATTTAATATCAATGATTCATCAATAACCTGGTTTGCCTCCTCATATCTGCCAAGTTTTCCAAGTATTATTGCCTTATCAGTGATTGCAGGGTAATACTCTGGCATTATCATAATTGATCTATCATATGCTATCAATGATTCCTCTAATCTACCTAAGGTTCCTAGAACATTGCCTTTTCCATACCAGCACATACCGTTCTCCGAGTCTAGGTCAAGACATTTCTCATACTTGACCAATGATTCAGTATATAGTCCAAGTGTTTCATAGGCATATCCAAGTCTATATGATATTGTTGGATTATCCGGATTTACTTCGAGTGCTTTCTCATATTCTACAACAGCCTTTGCCAGCTTCATCTGTTTAACATAATTATCCCCGGTTTCCAAATGCAATTCCTCCTTTTTTATCTTGGTCTGATCTTCGATCTCTTCCTTAGCAAGCAATCCAATAGACAAAAAACCTGTAACAACTAGCAAAATCATCATAAGGATCACGAGAGTTATGATTACTGGTGGCTGAGGCATAGAGAATCTTTTTTCCTTGTCTTTAATGTTGTCTGATACAGAGGAATGCTTTCGCATATTAGTTATGACTTTATTATATTATTATTCCACATGTTTTTTTCTCAGGAATATACATTCAAGTGGAGAAAAAGTCTTTTAACCTAGTTTCCAGTTTTTCTATTGTAATCTCAGTAATCTTTTCTAAGTTAACAGTATCTGCTCGATTATACTCTACTAACAGATCTAATGCGCCCTTCCCATCTAAGTTTCGACCAATAATATCTATTTTCTTGTCTCTTATGTATGCATTCCATAATCTCACAGCATCAAAACCGGTGATGCCTTCAGCATCTCTATTAATATCCAGTTTTTTCTCGATGTTTTTTAATCCCCCCCTATATCCCAGTCGAGCCAATGGATAAAGGAGGTCTAAGTGAATGTGTTTTGACTTGAATCTTAAACTTCTTTCTAGGAATGGTATATCGAATCTGGCACCATTGAATGTTACAACATACTTATACTTGTTGTATTCCTCCTTGAATTCAAGGAGATTTACGCCATTTATAAAAGTTTTTGTATCTACTTGGCTATGCAGGCAGATAGTTGTGATCTCATCGAATTCAGATGATAATCCTGTTGTCTCAATGTCGACAAAGCAAGCATCATCTTTAAATTCATTATATGCCCTCCATGTGATGGCAGGTTTTAAGATATTTCTGAAATATTGGTGGTCCTGCTCGTTTAATCGTCCTTTACTCTCTAATATCCCAGCTTTAAGACGTTTATATTTGTTATTTGACGGAAACTTATCTGAATTTAGAAAATCATTCCAGGTATGCGTTCCTTTAGCCCATAATTCCCGCTCAGTTTTTACTCCTATCCCGGGAATGTGTTGAAAAGTAGATTTAAGCACTCTCTATGATTACGATTAGCATAAAATAAATAGATGATAGTGTGTCTAGGAAAAGTATGTGGACGGGCGGGAGAAGATTCGATAAGGGGTATTATCCTGTTCTCAAAGGGGGGGTGAGAGAACAAAACTTCATCCCAACCACGTCCGTATGATAAATTTACGCGATAAATTTATTTATAAACAATGGATTTCACAGGTTTAGGTGCCATACTAACGTAAAATTGAATATCTAGTGTTTTGGACAATGGATAAGACCCTCACAGCCATTGTATCCTACAAATTAGTATTACATAAACTTTCTGGTTGATATAAACCCTAGGTTTGGTACTAAATACTGGTGGTAAAAACCTAAGATACATATACTTTTCCAGTGCTCTAAGGCATCTTTATTATGCAACGAAAACAAACTATTCAATACGAGCTGAATAAAGCTTAAGATCAAGTGGGCTATGGGAGGACAAGCCTAGCGCCTCCTCCCATACCACGCCTAAGTACCATCAAAACCATGCAAATACCATCTTCTACAAATCCTATCCGTCAAACCTGCAAGAAATGCAATAAATCCATATAAAACCACTCGAAATACCAGCAATGTAAGGATCATCCCGAAGACAATTGGATGCAATATCATTCGGATAGACTCCATCTTTATGATGAGTATTATTATTGTAAATAGGAGTTCTGAGGCCTGGATGATGATAGAATATAATACTCCCGCGCTTAGACTTTTTCCTAATCCTCCCTTGTTGATCCTATGTATGCTCCAGCCTATATATGCTGCTATTATACCTTCGACCATGGTTTGATACGGGAAGATTAGTAGTGAAATGTTCTGGCCGGTTATCTGCATTGTAATCGTCTTTATGATCTGGAAAGATCCTGCAATTAGAAAACCAATCATTGATATTTTCCTGTAGGTCAGATAATTCTTTATTATGCGTTCCATCTTGTCTTTTATTTAGTAGTCAGATAATTAATCTAAAATGAATTTTACATATCCTATTGATATTATCTTGAGTGGTGAGGTTTTTGTTATTTTATTGGAGTTTTTCATATTGCTTGTTATCCTTGATCATATCCGGAGGATGCGTATTGAAGACAAGTTGCTTAAGGAAAACATTTCTCAACTTAAAACACTTCATATTGAACTGCATGAATCTATGGAACTTTTAAAGGAAGATATCAAAGACCTACAGTATAATAATCAGGAGCTTGATAAGTTCTTGAAAAAAGTAGAATAATCAGATGTTTTTTATGGTGTTAGAAGATGCCGACTAGGGGATTAAAGAAGGTTTTTTCACCTGATACTGTGGCTGTGATTGGGGCAAGTAATGTTGAAGGTAGTGTTGGTTATTCCCTTATGGCAAACTTGATTGGTCATGGATTCAAAGGGACTGTTTATCCAGTAAACATCAAATATGACAGCATCCAGGGAGTCCATGCTTACAAGTCGGTTAAAGACATACCTCGTGACATTGATCTTGCGATAATTGCAGTTCCAGCAAAAATAGTTCCACAAGTACTCACTGAATGCGGTGAAAAAAGTATACGAAGTGTTGTGATAATCTCTGCTGGATTTAAAGAGGCTGGAGAGGATGGGAGAAAATTAGAGTCT
>CAYREE010000056.1:8386-13644 GCA_964423225.1 uncultured archaeon
AAATATGAGATCCGTGTCATAGGTCCGAATTGTCTTGGCGTGATAAATCCAAGATTAAAATTCAATGGTAGCTTCGCCATCAACATGCCACTAGAAGGAAATATCGCATTTATCAGCCAAAGCGGAGCTTTATGTTCTTCAATCATAGACTGGGCTAATGACCGGGGGATAGGGTTCAGCTACTTTGTATCGATTGGCTCGATGATGGATGTTGACTATGGAGATCTGATAGACTATTTCGGACGCGATCCAAAAACAAGGAGCATTGTAATCTATATGGAGTCTGTTAAAAACGCGGCGAAGTTCATGAGTGCTGCAAGTGGATTCGCGATGAATAAACCCATTGTCATTGTTAAATCCGGTCGTTTTGAAGAGGGTCGTAAAGCCGTAATCTCTCATACCGGAGCGATTGCAGGATCAGACGACGTTTATTCAGCCTCTTTCAAGCGTGCTGGCGTGGTTAGAGTCAATGAGGTTGATGAATTATTCGATATTTCAGATAAACTAGCTCGTGGACCGCTTCCAAAAGGCCCGAATATCGCTATTATAACGAATGCTGGTGGTCCTGGTGTCATGGCAACAGATAAGATTATTGAAATGCATGGGAAACTAGCTGAATTATCTGATGATTGCATGAAAAAGCTTGATGAGAAGCTTCCAGCCGCATGGAGCAAGAATAATCCGATAGATGTTCTAGGAGATGCGAATGCAGACCGTTATCGAAATGCGATTGATGCAGCTATTGAATGTAAGACTGTTGATGCTATTACCGTTATTTTAACTCCTCAGGCAGGGACTGATCCAACCGAATCAGCGCAGGCTATCATTGATGTGTGGAAGGATAGTCAGAAGCCTATTACTGCATGTTGGATGGGTGGTAAGTCAGTGGAAAAAGCATGGAATCTCCTTATGGAAAACGGCATATCTGTTTACCCTACCCCTGAAAAAGCGATCATGCCACTTATTGCAGGCTATCAATACTACAATAATATGGAGTTATTGCATGAGACTCCGGAACAACTGGTGAGTGGATTAAAACCAGATCATGAGAAGCTTGATAGTATAATAAAGAAGCATTATGAACAAGGTAATTATATAATGTCTGAACGCGAATCCAAGGAATTCCTGACTGAATATGGTATCAACACTAATTCTGCAGTTCTTGCAGGCAGTAAAAAAGAATCTATTATGGCTGCTGAAAAGATGGGTTATCCAGTCGTCTTAAAGATTGAATCTCCTGACATCACACATAAGACTGATGCGGGAGGTGTTATGTTAAGCTTATATGGTGAGGCGGAAGTTGGCAAGGCATATGACCGGATTATCGAGAATGCCAAAAAATATAACAAGGATGCAGTGATAAATGGTGTGGCAGTGATGCCAATGGTCACTGACCGAGGATTCGAACTACTTTTAGGGACAAAACAAGATGAAGTGTTCGGACAAGTAATTGTATTTGGTTCGGGTGGGACTCTCGTTGAAGTATTGAAAGACAAGGGTATTGGCCTACCCCCATTGAATCAAACCCTTGCAAGAAGGATGATGGAGGAGACTAAAAGCTATGGGCTATTAAAAAAGGGGTCTAGGGATAGGCCGCCTGCAAACCTCACTGAGATCGAGGAGGCTATCATCCGGTTTTCACAACTTATAGTCGATCATCCTGAGATCGTGGAGATTGATATTAATCCTTTATTGGCTGGTCCTGATAAGGCAATTGCTCTTGATGCTCGGATAGTACTGGATAAGAATAAGGCTAGGAAGAATTATGAACATTTGTGTATAATGCCTTACCCGAGTGAATATAGTGAAAAATATCCGTTAGACTCTGGCGACCATGTCTTACTTAGGCCTATCAAGTCTGAGGATGAGCCGCTTCTCAAGGATTTATTCGAGTCTTTTTCTGATCAGACTATGCATTATAGGTTTTTCCATTCTATCAAGGATATTACCCATGATATGCTTATACGTTACTGTCATACAGATTATGATCGTGAGATAGCTATTGTAGCGGAGTATGAAGGTGGTCTGGTTGGTATGGGACGTCTTATGTTTGATCAAACTGATGATACTGCTGAGTTTGCAGTGGTTGTAACAGATTCTTGGCAGAATAAGGGTTTAGGGTCTAAGCTGGTGGATAAGATAGTTGAGATAGCTAAAAAGAAGAATTTAAAGAAAGTATATGCTACTGTGATTAAAGACAATCTTCCAATGAAACATGTTGCTATTAAAAAGGGTTTTATTGTCACTGCTAGTGATGATCCGACAATAGATAAGCTTGTATTGGATATGGGGGCGGATTAGATGACAACAGGTATCGTATATCACGAGGATTTCTTAAAACATAGGCAGATAGAACGCCATCCTGAATGTCCGGAAAGGCTGGAAAGGACGATAAGCCATCTACAATCTAAGGAATTTGTAGATCCGATGACTGGGATGAAGACTAATCTAATGGATTTAATCGATCTTATCGAGCCTAAACCCGCAGAGGTTGTAGACTTGACTAGAGTCCATTCTAATGAGCATGTCAACTATATAAAATGCTTAAGCGAGGAAGGACAGGGAAAATTTTCCATAATCACGTCTGACACATATGTTTGCGAAGATACTTATAATACTGCTTTACTTGCTGCAGGCGGGGTAATAACTGCGGGAGAATCTGTGTGGACTGGTAGACTAAAGAATTGTTTTGCCCTTGTCAGACCTCCAGGTCATCATGCCTCAGTTAATCAGGCGACTGGTTTTTGTTATTTTGATAATGTTTCCATCATGATAAGGAATTTACAGGCGAATCACAATGTTAAAAAAGTATTCTTATTAGACTGGGATGCTCATGCTCCAAATGGTGTTATGGGAACATTCTATAATGATCCCTCTGTATTGAACATGTCGATCCATCAGGATCCACATTCGTTTTATCCTGGAACCGGTTTTGTGAATCAGATAGGTGAGGGTCCTGGTAAAGGATATACTATAAATTTTCCAGTGATGGCTGGTGCGGGTGATGCTGATTTCATATATTTTATCGAGGAATTCGTGGTTTCAAGGGTTAGAAAATTCAATCCTGACCTGATAGTCGTTTCTGCAGGACAGGATTCCCATAAAACAGATCCTATCTCACAGCTAAATGTTTCAGACAATGGGTTTTCTAAGATGACAAAAATGATGATGGATCTAGCACATGAGATATGTGATGATAAACTTGTATTGGAGTTGGAAGGCGGGTATAACCTTGACACATTCCCTGAAACTAATCACGTCATTATTTCAACACTGGCTGGGATAGATGTGGATGATACTATCGATGGGGAGATCCTTGGTTCTACAAGGGATCTGCTCGTAGAGTTGGAAGACAATCTAAAAGCATCGACGATATGGCATGATGCACCAGATTATACTGGATCAGATTAGTACAAGCTGTGATGATTGTAAAACCAGTTAATGGATGCTTAATCTTTTAGAGCTCTTCAGAAGCACGATTAAGAGGGCTATGTTAACCGTTATTATCGTTAGGATCTGCCATCCATAAGCAAAGATGCTTGCACCAAGCGCAATGTTTGTTATAATGTATGCTGGCGAAAACGTGATGAAATAATCACTCATGTTCGCAGATGGCGAGAAAAGACTTATCGCACCTATTGCAATAAACGTATATGCAAGCTGAGACTGTCGATTATGCCTCATGAATAATGATATTATAGCGCCTGATAAAATGAAGAAGACTGAATAAAGGATGAAGAAAAAAAGCACGCCTAAATGGTTTTCCACCTTGAAATAAGTGAAAGAGAGCACGATCACCCATATTAGTCCGTGTGGAATCGTTACAATCAATGATCCAAGGCATTTTCCAATCACAATGGCTTCAGACCTTAATGGTGCGAGCATAAGGTTGAGTATACGCTTGGATTCCATCTCTTCGGAAAGACTATCAATTATCAGGCTGCCAGCCATAACCGTAGGCATAAAAAATAATAAGGGTATGGTAAATACATAGAAGACCTCGAAGTATCTCGCGTCTCCTATCTTTTCCGGTCCGCTATAGGCCAGGAATCTTAGGTCAGGCACATAAATCATGGATTTTATCGCCCTAAGCTTATCCTCGATATTCAAAAAGAATCGTTTCAACGATAATCTAATCAATCCTATCTTAGGCGTATTTGATGGAAGATAAATGGTTATAATAGACGGATCTTGAGTAAGATCAACATTACCAATTATTATCGCATCTATCACACCCTTATTAAATTCCCTTTCAGCGCTTTCAAGGTCTTTATAGGCAAAATACGTGATTCCAGCATGTTTAAATGGGAGGCCGAACTCTTTTTTCGAATCTGATACGATACCAACAACCACGAAGTTTCTCACACCTCGCAGCATACTACTTGATTCTGGCGATGTTAAGACGTCATAGCCCACAGCTAGAAATGTGGAGGATGATACAAGGAGTATCTCAAATACTAAAACCATTATAAAGCTCTTTTCATGCATCATAGTCTTAGTCTCCTTCCAAGCGATTGGCTTAACACCCTTCATCTGAATAAACCTCCTTGCATCAAAATGAAATTATAAATGAAATGAGCTAGTGTTGTTGTCAGTATACCAAGTACAAACATCTTTTTAGACCTGAATCTATGGATAATAAATGCTAGGAAGGATGTTGTTACAATATGAACTATCATAGTATAGAACATTCCCTTCACAACAAACATAGTATATGGGTGTGGAAGATAGGAATAAACCTTTGAAATAAGATATAAATTGAAGGCTTTTTCAGTGAGGAAAAAGCTTAATCCACTAACCAATCCATATGCCCAGGGTTTAATCTCTCTGCGATAAAAGTATGGCACAATCTTTGTGACCTCTTCTATCATCGCCAATAAGAAGATACTCATATATGGTGCTATTATCCCTAACGGCATTATCAAATATGCGGATACGCTTTGGATTATGAAGACGAAAGGAACTAATAATGAGACACTTACAATGATGTATAAGAACTTATGTTTCATGTGTAAGCTGAGATTGTAATAGAATCTCTCAAATAGTTTCTCTAAGCTTGGTGTCCCAAAGAATGTTTCAGCATTGAATGATACTATTGAAAAACCAAGGAAGAATGCACAAAGAAATTTATATGGGAGCATAGACAAGAAGACATCCATCATTGTTACAACACCATTGTTCTCGATACTTGTTATCGTATCAAGCGGCGAGATAAAAGCCAATACATTCACTCCAGAAAAGATGTTAGGTAAGACAAT
>CAYREE010000057.1:0-13566 GCA_964423225.1 uncultured archaeon
TATTGATGATTGTGATCATCAGTGTTTTAGGAGTAAAGGGTGCGATTAAGATGAGGTCTGAAAAGGATGTTTCATTCCCAGTCATCCTTTTTATCGTTTCAATGGCACCATTCATTGTAAACCAGCTAGCCAGAGTGTTTTTCGCATTCATACCGTTTTTCGTGCTGTTCATGGCAACAGGACTTGAAAGTATAAGCAAAAGAAACAGATATGGTATACTGATAATCACAAGTATATTGGTACTAGGAAGCTCGTATGGATATTCATACACGTATAGAAATATCCTGGATGAATACAATCCTTTCTTCAATCAGATGAGAACAGAAATACCCGAAGGATCGAATGTCATAGTCCCACAACCATCAGCCATCCCATTCTTCATCTACCATACTGGAAGAAAAGTCCTGCGGATAGATATGCCTGGAGGAATACCCAGAATAGATCCTGAAAACTTCCAACAAATATTCGAAGAAAACCATATTGATTATGTATGTTGTAGTTCCCTACACTGGGATTCTCAAAGTGATGAAGATAAAAAGATCTGCGAGATCCTAAAAACAAATACTCCAATAATAGAATATAACAAAGGCGACATATGGGGGTTGTGTTGGAATGCTCAAAGCACTTGAGGAGTTAGAAGAAGCCATAGATAAAATATTAATTAAACTATATTACAAGATTAGACCATTGATACTCCCACTAGCCCTGGCATACATAATCTACTCGATGTATAAAACATCAATGTCTGGACTATACGATCCACTTGAATCAGAGATACTTGCAACTACAGTAAAATTATTACATGATCTTCTAACACCTTTTCAAAATGCTGAAAGCATAACCTGGCCTGATGGACTCATAGGACCATTCATATTCTATCTAAACGCAGTGCTCTTGGTCATCTTCTCATACCTCCTACATTACCCCATGTACAAGGTGGTGAATATCCCACCATTAATAGTATTGCCACTGATATTCATCTTCACATACAAGTTCATAAAGATAATAAAAAGCAGTAATGAAGCATTCTTGGCCTTAGTACTAGTCGTGATAATCCCTGTCACAACCCATGCGACACACAATATGACACCAGGATCAATCGTATTATTTATGACCCTCATGAGCCTCTATTTCGCAGCCAGATGCACAGAAACAGGCGATATCATGCATGCAGCTCTATCAGGTACATGTGCGGGAATAGCATTCCTCATAGACCTGCCATCCATCGTCGTAATAACCCCAATAAGCTATATGATAATCACAAAGTTCAAAAAAATTGATAGGATAGACTTGATCTATGCATTATTAATACCGATAATATTATCTGCCCTCCCATTAGGACTGCATCTTACAATAAAGCTTGGAACAAATTTCGAATTGCCCACAATGCCTGAAACAACAGGTACAGACTACTTTAATGGATATGTCTTCAAATCAAGTAGATCATACTGGTTGATATCACTGTCGAAAGGCTTATATTACCCGATTGTATTCACATCCTTCATAGGATTATTAGTATGTGTTTGGAGACAAACATGGGATGCAAGGATGATTATATGGTATTCAGCTGGTGCCTATCTTGCATTGATACTACTAAGCCTGACGGGACACATGGACTTCTACCATGTATACCTGGTGATAATTCCCTCAATACTCTTGGCAATAGAGTTTGTCGGTGAAATCCCAACGATAAGAAAGCTTGCAAAACCACTCATATTACTCTTGATAATATACCCTACAATCTGGGTTTCACTTACCGACCAATTATGGGCTAAACAAAATCTGCCAATAGGATTAGAAAACATAGAAGCTGTTAACTATATGCTAATGGACGAGTCGATATACCAAAGAGCAGCAATGTATCTATTAAACACTTCACATCCTGTCGACAAAGTCGTAGTATCACCTCCCATGGACTTCTATATGACAGCAAATAGACCAATAGAAAAATACTCAGATGATGTCGAGATAGGATCTGATGTACGATATATCATGCTTTCATCAATAGACAGGTATAAGTTCAATAGAGATAAAAAAGAAGATCTAAAACTAAAGGTAAAATACAATCTAGTACTCGAGAATAAGACAATGGTCGTCGTATATGAGAACCTAGAATATAAGAGACCTAATGAATCAAAATATTACGCATATAATAAGATGAACAATACATTCGACTTGAGATCAGCGGTTGTAAAATACTTCGATAGAGAATATAACATATACCAAGAAAAACACTAAAAGACCATGGACACTATACTCGTTACAGGTGGTTGCGGATTCATAGGAAGCCACATAATAGATGGATTAATAGCCCAAGGACATATGGTAGTAGCAGTAGACAATTACGACCCGTATTATGACCGAAAAATCAAGGAAAAAAACATACAGGATAAAAACCCTGAAAAACTAACATTTTATGAAACAACCATCCTAAAAGACAATGAGATACACAAGATAATCGAAAAACACTCCATTTCAAAGATAGTTCACATGGCTGCACAAGCAGGCGTTAGAGCATCACTTGAAGATCCTGTAAAAACATTCAAGGTAAATACGATAGGCACATGCAAACTAATAAAAGCCGCCATTGGAACCACTGTCAAAAAAATAGTATACGCATCCTCCTCCTCAGTTTATGGAAGAGTAGAATACCTACCCTTCGATGAAAAACACCCAAAAAATCCGATTTCCCCCTATGGCGTAAGTAAGCTAAGCTCAGAATACATACTAAAAAAGATATGCCAACGTGAAAATATCGAATATTCCATTCTAAGATACTTCACCGTATACGGCCCACGCATACGCCCAGACCTAGCAATATCAATATTCACAAAAAAAGCCCTCAAAGACACGCCACTTATAATCTACGGTGATGGAGAAAAGACTAGGGATTTTACTTTCATTCAAGACGCAGTAGATGCAACCTTATCTGCCTTGAAAAAAGGGCAGGGGACATACAATATTGGCGGCGGCACCAGACAAAGCATCAATAAGGTTGCTGAGATGATAATCAATACAACAAAAAGTAATTCCGAGATAGAATATATGGAAGACGCAACAGGAGATATGCAAGACACATATGCAGATACAACACATGCTAAAAACGAGCTGGGATGGAAACCAAAAATAGATTTTAAAACCGGATTAAAGAAAACAGTCCAATGGATCAAAGAAAATGAATAAATATAAACATAATCAAATAATGAACACACGATGACATACAAGATACTAGTCACAGGTGGTTGCGGATTCATAGGAAGCCATATAGTCGACACATTAATCGAGAAAGGACATAAAGTCAGAATACTAGACAACCTCGACAAACAAGTCCATCAAGACAAAGTCCCAGACTATATGAATGAAAAAGCAGAGTTCATAAAAGGCGATATCAGGGATGAAGACACGATAAAAAAATGCATTGAAGACATCGAAATAGTATTCCACGAAGCAGCAGCAGTAGGAGTAGGTCAATCCATGTACAAGATTAAAGAATACATGGACGTGAACACCCAAGGAACAGCACTTCTCCTAGACATACTCTCTAAAAAAGAACACGAAGTAAAAAAATTAATTGTAGCAAGCTCGATGAGCATCTATGGTGAAGGAGAATATAACTGCCAGGATTGTGGAAGAGTATATCCAAACCTCAGAAAAGACGAGCAGATGAAAGACCGTGAATGGGAGATGAAATGCCCTAAGTGCAATAAAGAGGCATTACCGATACCAACAAGCGAAGAAAAACCATTAATGCCCACATCCATCTATGCAATAAGCAAGGAAGACCAGGAAGAGATGAGTCTTGTCGTAGGTAGAGCATATGAAATCCCGACAATAGCATTAAGATACTTTAACGTCTATGGACCCAGACAATCACTATCTAATCCTTACACTGGAGTAGCCGCAATCTTCTCAAGCAATATAAAAAACAATAATCCACCCAAGATATTTGAAGACGGGCTACAAAGCAGGGATTTCATACATGTAAACGACATAGTACAAGCGAACATACTCGTGATGGAGAGTAAAAAAGCAGATTACAATACATATAATGTCGGAAGCGGAAAAAGAGTGACAATACTCGATGTTGCAGAAGGTCTAATAAAAGAATATGGAGGTAATATAGATCCGCTAATACTGAACAAATTTAGGTCTGGAGACATCAGACACTGCTTCTCAGATATTGAAAAGATTAAAAAACTAGGATTTGAACCAAAAGTCTCATTTGAAGAAGGATTAAAGATCCTAGTTAAATGGGGTCAGAACGCATCATCAGTTGATATGACTAGTGAAGCAACAGAAGAATTACTTGAAAGAAACCTCGTTGAAAAATAAAACGTCGTATCAACCAAACCAATGATTGCCAGTTGCAGCATGTCTATAATCAACGCTTTTTCCAAGAAGGTTTTTAGCCGCCTTTAAACCCATGTCAACTGAATGATCCATGTTATTATACCTGAACAAAGCATTTCTTCCAAAATAACTCAAGTTCGATATCGAATCAAGATAATTCTTAATCGGAACCATGTGAATCTTATAGTCAAGATCATAGATCGGATAAGCATGCTTCATATGAATCTCAGAAGAGCCAATAACATCATCCTTAGAAATAAAACTTATTTCAGAAAGATCCTCAACAACCCGTTCAGTAAGCTCTCCAACCTTAAGATTCCATACATCATCATCAAAGTCACATGTTATCTCAACTCCAATCACCGTCTTATCACCCGGAGCATTATATACGCTGAAATTCTTGGATTCTGATAACCTATTCCCAAGAAGATACTTTTCAGGAAGATATATCCAATGATCATCACTGATCTTATCCGTATTAACCATGATAAAAACAAACATAATTGACCGAAACTTTAGATTAGATGCATGCAATACAAGATCCTTATCTGATGGAGGATCCATCATATTCACCATATTAGTAAACGGTACTGTTGAAAAAAGATGATCACAACCAATAGTCTTTTCACCCGAACCATCCGCATAGACTACTTTAGACACTTTCCCACCTTCCAAGATAATATTCTTAGCCCTTGCATTCAAAATGATCTGACCACCATTCTCAATAATCTTCCTCTTATAAGTCTCACAAATCTCTCCAATACCTCCTTTTTCAGGATAATAAAACCTCGATATATAAGTCCTCGGAGTCTCCCCAAACTTAAATAAAGTTTTTACAAGAGTATCCCAGAGGCTAAGAAGACTAATCCTCTGAGAAGCCCAATCAGCCGAAATCTTATCACAAGGTATGCCCCAAGTCTTCTCAGTATACTCTCCAAAAAAGATTTTATACAATGTATAACCAAACCGGTTAGTAACCCAAGATTCAAACGAATCATCAGGCCTCTTAGAAAACAGGTTCTTGACCTTGATCAACATATAATCAAGCATTATCCGAATTGTGACAAGAGGAGGCATTGTAAATAATGCATTACTAAACTTTAGTGGATAATCAAAGAAACGATTCATAAGAAAGATCCGGGAAATCCTATCTCGTTCAACAAGATTATCACCTAAAAGCTCTTTCAAATGATCAACAATCTCATCTTGCTTTGTATGGAATCTGTGAGGGCCAAGGTCAATAGTGAAACCGTCTATAGAAAAACTTTTAGCAAGGCCACCCACCTCAGGATCCTTCTCTAATACAGTTACATCAACACCATTTCTGGAAAGTTCATATGCAGAACTTAAACCCGCAAGTCCACCACCCAACACGACGACCTTCATCTTAAAAAAATACTCTATTTTGGAAATATATGTATCCTCGCTTTAATAACACTATCAGACATCATGTTCTCCCAGAGAATAAACAATGTAAACTTATTAGGTTAGACAATAATTAGTTAGTCCAAGATGAAGGTAGTAATAGCCAATCCTCCCTGGTTCGAGACAGGACATGCAGTAAGAGCAGGAAGCAGATGGCCCCATGCAGAGTTTGACGACGAGGAAGAAGACCGTACAAGCTATGCTCCATTCCCCTTCTTCATAGCTTATGCAGCCGCTGTATGCGAACAAGACGGGCATAAAGTAAAGGTCCTTGATCCACTGACACTCGGACAAAGCAAAGAAGAATTCTTAAAAGACGTGAAATCATTCAGCCCCGACCTATTAGTGATGGAATCATCAACTCCATCCATAAACGTGGATCTTGCCACTGCAAAGAGTGTAAAAGAAGACGTAGACTGTAAGATCGCATTATGCGGACCCCATGTCACAACATATCCTAAAGACGTATTATCAAATAATCAGATAGACTATGTATTCCAGGGAGAATACGAATATGCGGTAAGAGATACATTAAAGGCTATTGAAGGATCAATGAAGGAAAAAGATGTTCTTGGCATCGCCTACAGGGAAAATAAAAAGGTGACGGTAAATGCAAGACAACCATTAATAGACCTTGATGAACTACCCTATCCAGCAAGACACCTAATGGATATGGACTACTATTGCGAGCCATTCATGCAGATACCAAACATGCAGCTGATACAAAGCAGGGGCTGCACATACGGCTGCGTCTACTGCCTATGGCCACCAGTCATGTATGGCGGACGGAACTTCCGTTTCCGAGACCCAAAGATGATCGTGGATGAATGCAGGCATGTGATAAAAAAATACAAGTCACGTGAACTCTACTTCGACGACGACACATTCAACCTGAATCCCGAAAAAGTAATGGAATTCTGCAACACATACAAGGAGTCGGGATTAGGCAAGATCTGGGGTGCAATGTGTTCTCCGATAAACATGTCTAAAAAACTTTTAGAAACAATGCATGATTCAGGATGTGAAGCACTCAAATTCGGAGTGGAATCAGGATCACCAGAGATACTAAAAAACGCTGGAAGAGTAGCTCAAGACCTTGACCAAGTCTCTAAAGTATTCAAATGGTGCAAGGAGATTGGGATAAGAAGCCATGCAACATTCATGATAGGATTGCCTGGAGAGACCAAAAAAACAATATCCCAGACATTCAACTATCTACTGAAAGTCAAGCCTGACTCATTCCAAGTGTCAGTATGCACTCCATTACCAGGGACTGAATACTATGACTACACGAAGAAGAAAGGGCTACTGCATGCAAAATGCTGGGAAGACTACTCGAACATACATTTCATACACGATAAACCAGTAGTCAGCACTGAAGAACTAACACAAGACGATCTGACAAAAGCATCGCGATACGCAAACAATTATCTCATATACCAGTTATACATGAAAAAGTTTATGTCAGAACCAGGTTGGTCATACTTCAAGCTTAAAGACACTTTCAGAAGACATGGATTAAACTCGTTTAACTTGTTTTATAGGGCCGGGTCAAGAGTTATTAAGAACAGATTACAACAAAAATGGCAGTAGACAGACCAATGGTTTCTATCGTGGTACCAGTCTACAACGCTTACGAAACCATTAAGGAATGCATAGAATCAATACTTGACAATGATTATCCGAAAGAATTGACTGAGATACTTGCCATAGACGACGGATCAACTGATAAAACACTAGAGCTCCTAGAGGAAATAAAAGACAATCGATTAAAAATCCTGGTTCAAGACCATGGAGGACCTGCCAAGGCACGAAACCTGGGAATCCACGAATCAAAAGGCGATATAATAATATTCACTGACTCAGACTGCATATCACCTAAAGACTGGTTGAAAAAAATGACAGAACGAATAAAAGAGGATAAAGTCATTGGTGGAGGAATCGAACCATCCGAAGGCTATACTATCTGGGAAAGATTCGAACAAAACCGACGAGACAGACTATACGGTAAAGAAGAAAAAACTGCGGATTTACTACCAAGCTGCAATCTAGCCGTGAAAAAGGAGATATTAAACGAAGTCAATGGATTTGATGAAAGATTCAAATATGCCTCATGGGAAGACTATGATCTATGCAATAGGATACATGCTAAAGGATATTCAATATACTATTATCCAGACATACACATCCTACACAAACACTCGACTACATTCAAAGGCATACTAAAAAAAGCATATACACACGGCAGGGAAAACATCCTATACAAGAAGATACACGGAAAAAGCAGGGCAAATATTATAATCCGCTTGATCATGACGATAATCGCCATCCCAGCCCTCATAATATTCAGATATCCGCCGAAAATGATCATTATTGGACTAGCATACTCAATATCATCACTCATAGGCAATACTATCGGCATACTAAGATACATGAGATAAAATAAAAAGGTGTAATAAACATGTGCGGCATCTGCGGGATACTTGGATTAGAAGACGCAAACCTACTCAAATCCATGATGGATACCATGCCACATAGAGGCCCAGACGAATCAGGCACATACAAGGATACAGGGATAATGCTAGGTCATCAGAGACTCAGTATAATAGACTTGAAAAGCGGGAAACAAGCCATACATAATGAAGACGAGACGATCTGGATAATATACAATGGTGAGATATACAACTTCATCCAGCTAAAAAAAACATTAGAGAAAAAAGGCCATATATTCTACACAGACTCCGATACTGAAGTAATAGTGCATTTATATGAAGAATACGGTTCAAGATGCGTTGAAAAACTAAGGGGAATGTTCGCATTTGCCATATGGGATTCTAAAAAGAAGGAATTATTCCTTGCAAGAGACAGATTCGGGATAAAACCATTATACTATACCCGACAAGAAGGCGTATTCTACTTCGCAAGCGAACTGAAAACCCTGCTGGAAATACCAGGATTAAAACGAAGAATAGATCCAATATCACTTGATAATTATCTTTCCCTACAATATGTCCCTGGCCCAAGGACAATAATAAAGGACATAAAAAAGATCAGGCCAGCACACACGTTGACAGTATCAAAAAATAAGGTGGAAGAAGAACGGTATTGGGATCTAAACACCGAAGTTGATGAAGATCAAAACATTAACAAAATCTCAAAGAAACTAATAGACTTACTAAAAGAATCAGTAAGATTAAGGCTTATTAGCGAAGTCCCATTAGGGGCATTCCTTTCAGGAGGCATAGATTCAAGCGCATTAGTCGCCCTTATGAGCCAGATGACTGATGAACCAGTAAAGACATTCTCGATAGGATACGGGTATGAGGAAACCGACGAGACAGGATTTGCAAGGATTGTCTCAGACCACCTATCAACAGAACACCAAGAGATAATCCTTGGTCCTGAAGAAGTGCTAAAAGAGCTAGATAAGATAGTATGGCATCTAGACGAGCCAATAGCCGATGCCGCGCTAATAGCCGCATACTTCCTTTCAAAATTCACAAAGAAAAAAGTGACTGTCGCATTCGGAGGAGGTGGATCAGATGAAGTCTTCGCAGGATACAGAGCATACAAATACTCTATGATGTCAGAGACTATTAGGAGAAACATCCCACAACCATTAAGGAGCCTGGCATTAGGGACAATAGCTAATACAAATACTCTACCCTACAGGGCTAGAAAGTATATGCAATATATCTCACAGAAAGAGGGAGAAGCATTCTATGAAGGACAAGGAATCCTATTTAGCCAAGAGGGAAAAAAGGGACTATACGACAAATCATTCAAAAAAAGCATTGGGGATAATAATCCCAATAACATTGCAAAGAAAAATTTCAACAAGATAAACAACGATAAAAAAGATTTCCTCAACAAGCTAATGTATGTAGACTTGAACGGATGGCTTCCGGACCTGTCACTCGCCCAATGCGACCGGATGGGGATGGCAAACTCACTGGAAATAAGAGTGCCATTCCTAGACCATGAACTCGTGGAATACTGTAACACCATACCAATGCAATACAAGATCAATGGATGGACGGAAAAATACATACTAAGAAGGACAATGAAGGAATATTTACCCGAACAGATCATAAACCGTCCAAAAAAAGGATTTGCACTACCCACAGACCACTGGCTCTACAATAACCTATGGGACTATACAAGCAGTACATTAGAGGATAAAAACTCATTAATACGAAAAAATCTAAATATAAAAAAAGTGGATGCGATGCTTAAAAGCAAGGGAGACTTTAGACTAAGCGGAAAACTATTCGGGCTTTTAATGCTAGAACTCTGGAATAAAAGATACTTAGAGGCATAAAAAAAATGAGGATATGCATCTTTGCAATGCTCACTCCGACGCATATAACTGGAGGAATGGAGATTCACTCACTAGAGCTTGCAAAAGGCATGAAAGAATTGGATCATGAAGTATTAATGATAACAAGCAGACATCCAGATGGAAAGAAGACTGAGACCATAGACGGTGTTGTAATCCACTATGCAGACTGCTATCCAACAAGTAAAAAACCGCTAGGAAAAGACAGTCTAAGAATCCTTAAGAAATTACATAAAGAAAAACCCATTGACATAATACACAGCCAGTCATTCTCAGCATACCACTATGTCAAAGACGGATTGAAAAAAAAGCTTGGCATACCACTTGTCACAACAATGCACGGAACATCATTCAGCGAAATTAAAAGCAACCTGAACCAAGGGCTAAGCCTCATGCTAATACCAAAAATAACATTCCAATTATACAACCACTACTTCAAGACCAAAAGCTTCATAAAAGCAAGTGATCAGGTAATCGCAATAAGCAAGGAATTAAGAGAAAATATTCCCAGAGAATTCGATATCAACGCAGAAAAAGTCAAAACAATCTACAATGGTATAGACACGGAGATATTCCAACCAACCAAAAGTAGAATAAGAGAAGAATACAATGGGAAAAAAATATTGCTAAGCGTGTCAGTATTACACAAACAAAAGGGAATCCAATACCTGATAAAAGCATTCAAAAAAATCCGGCAAGAATACGAGGACACACACCTAATCATCGTGGGTGACGGTGGTTACAGAAAGCAATTAGAGGGCCTGGTCACTGAACTATCCTTGGACAAAGACGTGACTTTTACAGGCAATATCCCAAACACAAAGACAAGTGGATATTATAACACAGCAGATGTCTTCACAATACCAACAGTCCGTGTAGAAGGCCTACCACTCATAGTCTTAGAGGCAATGGCCTGTGGAAAACCAGTCGTAGCCTCAAAGATAGGAGGTATTAAAACAGTTATAATAGACGGTATCGACGGCATCCTAGTAGAGCCAGGAAATGTAGGTGATTTAGAGAAGGCAATATTAAAAATATTAGCTGATGAAAAATTATCGAAGAAACTTGGAGCCAATGCAAGAAGAACAATAATGGAAAAATTCAGCAAAAAAAAGATGGTTGAAGAAACCATAAGAGTCTATGAGCAAGCTCAGAGGATAAAAAAATGAAGATAGCCTTTGGAATGCATCATCACACAGACAAGGGAGGAATAAGCAGATACGTCTCAGAACTAGCTAAAAGACTTGCACAAGATAACGAGATCCATGTTATAACCGGAAAAAGCGAGATAGACATAGAAGGAGTGACAATCCATAAAACACCCAGAATATGGAATACACCAGCACTAGAAGTAGCATCCGCAGCATACTACAATACAAAGACAGCAAAAAAACTAAAAAAAACACTAGGAATAGACATCGTGCACGGCCAAGGAGCAGAGATGCTCGAACAAGATGTGCTAACATCACACAGCTGCCATAAAGCCGCTGTTCGAGAACTTAGCAAAGAACGATGTAAAACATATAGTATTATGAAAAAATTCGAGCCAAGAACCAACCTCGTATTAGCAATAGAAAAACACAACTATGTAAAAAAACACTACAAGAAGATAATCACCGTCTCTGACGGAGTGAAACGTGAACTAATAGACATATACAATGTACCAGAAGACGACATCATACCAATACCTCCAGGAGTAAACCTGACAGAATTCAATCCAGAAAACAAAAAAAAAGTACGACCAAGAATAAGAAACCAATTAAACTATACTGAAGATGACTTCCTACTACTTTTCACAGGATATGAATTCAAAAGAAAAGGATTAAAACACATTATTCAATCACTGGTTAACACACCATCAAAGGTGAAACTACTAGTTGTAGGCAGAGACGATCCCACACCATACATCAAATTAAGCGAAAAACTAGGTGTGAAAGACAGGATCACATACACAGGAATGGTACCAGAGATAAAAGACTACTATGCAAGCGCCGACATATTCGTATTCCCAACAACATATGAAGCATTTAGTTCATCAACTCTTGAAGCCGTGGCAAGCGGAATACCAATCCTAACAACAAGGGTAAACGGGACGGAAGAGCTAGTAAGAGAGGGATGGAATGGCTATTTCATTGAAAGAAATAGCAATGATATCTCAGAAAAAATCAACAGAGTATTGGATGAAGGATGCGTGAAAATGGGTTTAAACGCCAGAAAAAGCGCAGAAAATTATTCATGGCCAGAATTGATCAAAAAAATCGTAAAAACATATAAAATCGCTTCAGAGACATAGAAGAAGAAAAATTGGTAGGGCCTACTTAAATTATAACAGGTAATAAGAAAGTTGAGGAATTAAAAGTGAATATACTCGTAACAGGCGGTTGCGGATTCATAGGAAGCCATCTAATAGACTATCTACTTGAGGATGGCCACCAAGTATATTGCATAGATGATTTAAGCCTAGGACGGCTTGAAAATATTGATCATAACCAAAAAAACTCTGACTTCAAGTTCGAAAAGCTTGATATCCTAGACGAGAAAAAACTAGATGAGTTATTCAAGGCAAATAAATTCGACTGTGTCTTCCATCTTGCCGCCAACTCAGACATCCTAGCCGGAACAAGAGCCACAAAAACCGATTTAAACAAGAACTTTCTCACAACATTCAATATCCTAGATTCAATGAAAGAAAATAACGTTAAAAAAATAGTCTTCTCATCGACTTCAGCCATCTATGGGGAAGTGGACGAGCTCATAGGAGAGGATCATGGACCACTACAACCCATATCACTATATGGAGCTAGCAAACTCTCAGCTGAAGCATATATCTCTGCTTACGCCCAACTTTATTCAATCCAATCCTGGATAATAAGGTTCCCAAATGTTGTGGGAGAACGCGCAACCCATGGAGCCATATACGATTTCATAAAGAAATTAAAAAAGAATCCGCTAGAACTGGAAGTGCTAGGTGATGGAACACAGATAAAACCATACTTATATGTAAAAGACCTTGTTGAAGGCATAATATACGTTTGGAAGAACTCGGATGATCAGCTCAACATATTCAATCTAGGCACACAATCAGCCACATCCGTCAAGGAAATGGCAGAGATGGTAGTGGAAGAAATGGGACTTGACGACTCGATTATAAGATATACTGGGGGAGACAGGGGTTGGAATGGCGATGTCCCAAGATTCGAATACGATCTATCAAGAATCCATAACCTTGGATGGAAGGCAAAATACGATTCAACTAGTGCAGTACGCCTATCAGTAAAAAACATACTAAAAGAAACAGATGAGAAGAAATGAAGGCTGTAATCATCGCAGGCGGACTAGGAACAAGGATGGGGGACATGACAAAAGAGACTCCAAAACCCATGCTCCCAGTCTCAGGAAAACCACTACTAGAACACCAGATAGACTTACTGAAAAGATACGGTATAAAAGAC
>CAYREE010000058.1:0-13451 GCA_964423225.1 uncultured archaeon
ATTCAACCGGCGAACCCATCCATATGTTCTCAATGATTAAAGATCATATCAATACATTTAACGACTCAACTCCAAGACGCAAAATTGTTGATTACCCATTCAATGTATCAGACTTTAATATTAGATTTAATTGCGATGTAGAAGAACTCGAACATGTTCCGATAACCAATGCAACACTGGATTGGAAATGTAGGTTTAGATACAATAATACAGTTCTTTCGAACATGACAAGAGCCTGGTACTGTTCAACCTATACAAACACAAATTACTCGATCAAGGAGCTTGTAGATCATAAGGGATATACTCAACTTGACTCAATGGGCCAAGGATTAAAGAAAATCAATCCAAGCCAATATGGTGTTATCTGGAAATACAAGACGACAGGACCGATAAAAGCCACTTCCATAGCCTCTGATATTGACGCTGACGGCTCGATGGATATCATCGTATCCTCGACAGATGGTATAATATATGCTTTAGACGAGAATGGCAGATTAAAATGGGATTATACTGCTGGGGGAGCCATATATGCTACTCCCTCGTTGACTGACTTTAACGGGGACGGACTAAAAGAAGTTATATTCGGATGTGATGACGGACATATTTATTCTATTAACTCCTCTGGAGAAATGCTATGGAAATATGCGGTCGGAAGTATCATTCGGACGCCACCACTTGTTGAAGACTTAGACGGTCATGGAAATCCTGAAATAGTGTTTGGAGATAACAAAAAAAATATTTATTGTCTCAACTCGAAAGGTCAATTGATCTGGAACTATACTTTAACCGGATCAGTTACTTCGTCTTTTGGGGTAATGGACTTCGATTCTGATGGGAATCAAGAAATAATTGCAGGTTCAGTCGATAATATGTTATATGTGCTCAATCATCCACCCTATAAGATCTGGAACTATCTGTCTGGAGGCGAGATTACTCAGTCTATTGCTATAGGAAATGACAAGAAAATATTTGTTCCTGCAGGAAGAGTAATCCATAGTTTATATTACTCGAAATACACTAGTGAAGATGACTATAGTATGTCGCGATTATACTCGAGATGGGCGAGTAACACTTCAAAGGATATCACCACATCAATCTCATTAGGCTACATTGACAATGATACTCTTGAAGATATTGTCTTTGCTGCAGGAAACAACTTGTTAGCCCTGAACAATAGCGGAAAACAAATCTTTAAATACAGTCTTTCAAAACCCATCTATTCAGCACCACTTCTAACAGATCTGGATATGGATGGGATAGACGAGATAATATTCGGTTCAAGAGAAGGAGTCTTGATAATACTCAATAGTAGTGGTACACGAATATGGGTATACGACCTTAATTGTTCGATAGATTCATCCCCATCAATGGCTGATATCAACAACGATGGTGTGGCCGAGATAATCGTGGGGTGTGGTGATGGAAGAGTCTATGTTTTTGGCGATATTGATTCTTTGAGAAGACATAAGGCCACAAATTTACTCAGGAATGCGATGAGGGAATATGATGCTGGTGGATTGTCTTCTGCAAAGGCGGATGCGATTCAGGCAAAGAATATATACAATCTAATTGGTGTGAAGGAAGGTGTGTCAGATACTAGTCGTCTTCTAAAGGATATTGATGTGATAAAGAGTTTTAATTCCGCGAAAGAAGCATATGAAGCGGGGGATTATCCACTTGCACGAGATCTATCAAGAAAGACGGCCATCTATTACAGTGTACGTGGAAACTCGCTGTTATTACTTAAGGTCAGGGGCTTATCAAATCTTATTGAAGCAGATTATAATCTTCAAAAAGCTAGTGAATTGTATTCTTTGAAGGATTATAATATGTCGAGCATGCATGCACGACAGGCCAAGAATTATTATACTCTGCTTGGCGATAAGTCTAATGCAAATATTTCAAATAATATATTGATACTTTCTGATTCTGCAATCAATGCAGCTAATCATTATTCTAAAGGATTGGTAGCATTAGAACATGGATTATTTGATGATTCAATGGAATATTTCATGATTTCGAGAAATAATTATTCTGTGATAAATGATTCAAAACATGTTGTTCTCTTAAGTGATTTGATCGTGTATGCTAATGCCAGTAGTATTCTACAAAAATCAATCATGGCTTTTGATTCAGGTAGATTCTGGCAGTCTCAATTATTTGCTGAAAAAGCATATGCATTTTTCGCGGATATCGACAAATACGCGGAGTCTGAAATGGCGTTAAGTATGATAAGCAAGGCAAGTGTTGCAATGGGGGCGGATGAAGAATTACGGAAAGCCCATTCTAATTATATGATACGGAAATATGATCTGGCATTCAAACATGCATCAGAATCAATGAGGTTGTTCATGTTTACAGGCTATCCTAGCGGATATGACAACTCATCAAAAGTCTATTTAGATACTCTCCAATATGTAAAGGATACATAAAATGCTTGGTAACGAACAAAGACAACCATTGGAGGGTGATGATGCTCGATTCCAGCCCTTATTCGGACTGGATCCAGTTCAGGCAAAAGCCCAGAGGATGATACAGGACGTTGTATTATGTCAGAATGTGGGGGAGGATGGGTCCTATGAAATTCCCGTTGATATTCATGGTGACGGTAGTATCGAGTCCAAACCGGATGGAGAGATAGAATGGAAGAGTCGCAGGGGAGAATTCAAGACTTCATTCATGCTGAACGAGTATGGTGATGGCGCCAGCCTAAGCTTTGAAGCACCCCAAGAATACTCTGGCTATGAGATAGTATTCAAATGGGGTCAAAAGAATATAGTTTTACCCCTCTCCTCAAAAGCTGATGTGGAAGGACGAGTATCAGGATCAGTTCACATACAAGAATGTCAGTATGGGACAGACCATGACGAGAAACCACTAGTCATCAAAGACATTAGGCCAAGAAGACCAAGGATTACGAAATAAAGGATTATATTGTTCACTCTTGTTGTAATGTTTCATTGAATCTTGCCTTGGCTTGAGGACTCTTTGAGATTTCATCAAGTACATGTAAAGCATCATATTCTTGCGCGACTCCGGTTTTATACGGGGAGTGGTCCTCGCTCTTCAAACTACTTAACCTTTTGATCATGTCGTCTAGGGAGCGGTCTCCACGGATACCTGTTAGCCTAAGCCCCTCCTTGTAGTGCCTAACCGCTTCTGTGTTATCTCCCCTATCACTGAATGCAATGCCGATCTTAAAATGCACTTCACCTATACCATACTCTGCATAATCCCTGGAATATTGGTTGGCATTAGATTTCCATGCCCTTATAGAGTCTGCATATTCATCTACCGCCTTTCTAAGATATTGTCTTCTCGGGTCCTCGTCAGATGTATTGTCAGCTAGTTGTCGGTACACGTCTCCCTTAGACTCATTTGATGTGGTATGGGGTTTCCCTCCGATCATCATGTTCTGATACCTGTCGTATAATCCTATGATGGAATGAAGATACTTGTTGTCAGGTTTGTCGCGAAAGGCTTCCTCACACACCCAGACACCCCTTTTTGCAACGAGGCTGTTCAAAATATTTGTCCTAGGATGGTTCATGTCCTGTCCGATAGCCATGTAATAATCCCTGGCTGATGCATCCAGATACGTGAATTTCTCATCGTCCTGGCATAATCTAGATAATCTATGGTTTATTCCTGCCCTCTGTTCATAGTAGAACCTGTTATCTGGATAGTGTTTAATAGCATGGCCCATTGAGGTTATTGCATAGCCTAGATATTTTTCCCTGCCCCTAATCCTTCCCTCACTATCTGGTTTAATCAAATCAGAGTATCTACAATACATGTCTGCAAGCATTGAATGTGTATGTGGGTATTCAGGACTATATCTGGCAGCATGCCAAAGGCATTCGATTCCAAGATCAACATCCTTTTGCTTGACAGGAGTCCCGAATAAACTATCGATAGTGCGTCCCTTATAACCTCTTGAAGCCAGCTCGGATGCGAGGTTTGATATCTCTGCAGTCAGTGCTCCAAGAGGCACAGGCTTGAAGTTCCATTCCTCTACTTCATCCACTTTTGCGATCCTTGACAACTCTCGTACATGTGAGCTTTTTGGAAAGATTTTGTCAGGCCTGTCTAATGTGAGTTCTATGTGTATGTCTGCCGCTTCATCAATCCATCTGGCGAAGGCATGTTTTGGTTTTGTGGTGAGTACGGCGTGTATCGGTAGGTTATAACCCTTCTTGTCGTTTAAGATGTCAACGACGCTCATATAAAGTCCCATAAGATCCTCGCACCTACCCTGTTTTCCGTGGGCGGGATCCCATAGGTCGTAGAAGGATGGATTATGGATGAATGGCTTGTCAGGATCGGTTAACGCAGCCTGCCTATCCTCGTCCTTCAGGTATGAGAACTTATGTTTCTCGAAGATCTCCCTGTTGATCACATCCACTGTAGTCCATGCATTTGCTCCAGTCACCGAATTAGCTCTGCGCTTCAGCCTAGCGTCGATACTGTCTGCAATATCAAATAACTCCCTCTTTATCTTGGTTGCATTCACTATAAACTCGTCTCTGTCGAACATGTCGGGATAATAATGTTGTTTTTTCGCCTGCGATAATCGGAGTAGAGCATCCACAACTGTAACATCGAATGCAGGATCCTGTTTCAACACATACTTAGTGTGGACAGCAGACAACACCTCCTTCAGAGACTTGTCAGCAACACTATAGGAGATATCCCTTGCTACGGCCTCTGTTCCTTCTGAAGCAGAAAGTACTCTTGGCAGGCCGGCGGCCACAGCCGAAGCGGTTATCCCGCCTGCAACATCCCAAAGGAAACCACGCCTGTCTGTTCTAACAGGTCTCCTATCCTCGGAAGGCGGTTGTAACTGGACCATAAGATATGTTTAGGATGAATGAGTTTATTTATCAACTTATTAGTTTTATGTGCAGGAGGCTGTATAATAGGCATTATCTCTCATATTGCATTGAACATGATTAGAAACCACTTGTAATTATAGACATTAGGCCAAGAAGACCAAGGATTACGAAATAATACATTATTTTTCTGATATGTCTCGGATTACTGCAACGGTGATATGTGGGTCATCTCCGACTTGTTTTAATATGGAGATACAGCATTCTGACTTGAAGGTTTCACCATCTTTTTTCTTTGCGTCAAATAGGAAGCAGAAGCTGCCCATTGTCTTGATTGCATGATCTATATTCCGTGTAATAGTCTTATATGTGGTTGTGTCTGCTACCAAGACTTTAGTGGATTTGCCTACGAGTTCTCCTGGATCATAGCCAAACAAGTCTAATGTTGTATGGTTGCACCAGAGGATCTTATGATCTTGGACTGTTAATACTGCTGCATGTATGCTGTTCATTAAAGCAACAGAGAACTGGTCGATATCCTGTATCTTAGTATATAGGTTTGCATTCTCTATGGCAAGAGCGATTGGGGAACCGATGACTTCTGCTAATTGGATGTCATTCTCACCGAATCTGTCATAATCCTTGCTGACCATAGTGAGTAGTCCGACAACCTTATCCCTAACAAGTAATGGTATGATTAGGAGTGATTGAATCCCCAGTTTCTTAATGCTTTTTTTAAGTATCTTGGTTTTTTCAGAAACCTTTTCCCTCAGGATCTTGACGCCCAACGAGTCTTCATCGAATTTTATCTCTCTGTATTCCTTGGGATAATCACCCTCCTTCCCACTATGCGCTTTAATCCGAAAAAAATTCTTGTGAACAAGGTATAAGCCCACATGGTCAGCATTAAAAAGGATGCCAGTCTTTACGACTACTTCATCAAGGACTTCATTAATGTCTACTGATTCATTCATCACTGTGATAAGGTCGTATAATATGTCATAGGCTTTTTCTTTCCTGGATTTAGTCCCCATTAATGAAATTATATCCGAAAAGATTGATAAATGGATTATAAACCATTTATCGCATTTATTTTATATTGAACATATACTTTTAGAGGTATTCAAGTGGATGAAGATAATAATGGGGGTCCTAGTAACGAGGTTCCAATGGATGAAGGTGTCAGTGATTCTAATCAGCCAAGCGAGGATATTATAGAGCGTGTTCCAACAGGTATTCCCGGATTTGATGACATGGTATGTGGTGGGTTTGAACGTGGAAGTACTGTCTTACTAGTTGGTGGTAGTGGAAGCGGTAAAACTACATTTGCGATGCAGTATCTTATCGACGGGGCTGTAAAATATGGTGAGAAAGGAATCTATATCTCATTTGAAGAAAAAGCAGATAAGCTTAAAAAACATATGAAGGTGTTTGGATGGGACTTAGACAAGTTGGAAGAAGAAGGATTGATAAAAATATTAAGCATAATGCCTGAAGACACTATGAAACTGATAAAAGAGGGATATGGAGATATTGTAGGGACAATAACGGAGATGAATGTTAAACGTATTGCAGTGGATTCCATTACGACTATCGAGGCTATGATAGAGTCTCCCTACGAACGAAAGAGGAACATCCTACGGATGATCGACCGTTTAGACCAGTTAGGATGCACGTCAGTATTCTTGTCAGAATATAATGATTCACCCGACAAATACCAGAAATATGGATTAGTCGAATTTCTTGCTGATGCAGTCATCATATTGTATAACATACAGAAAGGGAACATACGTGAAAGCGCGCTTGAAGTATTGAAGATGCGGGGCACAAACCACTTAAAGAAGATAGTGCCATTCAAATTCGATAAGGGTATCAGAGTATTCCCACATGAACAAGTATTTGATAATTTTGGCCAAGTCTAATTTAAGACCACGATCTTTTTCACACCGTTGGCCACTAATAGTTTGTCGATAAGTTCTCTAGGGATAGGTTTTTCAGTTACAACTATCATTTCTGGATTGTCGAACATTGGATCGTCGACGATGACTTGTCTGATCCCTATATTCTCCTCGCTTATTATCCTACTTACTGCGGATACAATACCCTTCTCACTCGCATCAGATGGTATGATCTCGATTACACCATATCCTAGGATTGGACCGACATCAGTAAGCGATGGTGTAACAGCGAGACGGGAATAAATATCCTTCAATCCATCATCTGACAGGATAGTCTTAATGGTTGATACGATAACCCTCCTGTCAACGTCCAATATTCTTGCGATAGAAGAGTGTTTGACCTCGATATCACCTGCGAATAAACTCCCTTCATCTGAAACTCGAACCCCTTTTTTAAAGAAGTATTCCGCTACTCTGCGTTGCGCTCCCTTTCCTTGGAAGAAAACATCTAATTCAAGCATTTTTTAACTAATTCATTAAAAATATATACCCTCAAAATTAAATAGTAATACATAAAATGATAGGAAAGAAAGTACGTTTGGAACGGATAAGGGATAGGAAGTCAGGTAATGCTGTAATAGTCCCTATGGACCATGGAGTAACAGTCGGACCTATTCCAGGCCTTGAAGACATGACAAAGGCAGTAAATGATGTTTCTCAGGGTGGGGCAGATGCTGTATTGATGCATAAGGGAATGGTGCAGTATGGGCATAGGGGTTATGGAAATGATATTGGATTGATAATCCATTTGAATGCGGGAAGCGCAGTACAACCTGATCCAAACAATAAGATCCTTGTAACAACAGTGAAGGAAGCGGTGCGCCTTGGAGCAGACGCTGTTTCAATTCATATAAACATGGGTGCAGACAAAGAGCATCGTATGCTACAGGATCTCGGATTTGTCGCAGAGGAATGTGCAGCCTACGGTATGCCGCTTCTTGCCATGATGTATCCACGAGGCAAAGACATTAAGAATAGTTCTGATGTGAAATACGTTAAACATGTCGCAAGACTTGGAGCGGAGTTAGGCGCGGATATGATAAAGACATTATATACTGGAGACAAGAGGACATTCAAGGAAGTGGTTGAAGGATGTCCAGTGCCAATAGTCATTGCAGGCGGTCCTAAAATGGATACTGTAGAAGAGCTCTTGCAGATGGTTGCGGATGCCATTGATTGTGGGGCAAAAGGGATATCTATTGGTAGGAATGTGTTCCAGGCAAGTGATAGGATAGAGCTTACGAAGAAACTTTGCAAAATAGTCCATGGTGATTAAAGTAGGATACTCTAGACCATTCGGACAGAATTCTAATCTATACTATTGTTTATGCTATACTTTGAGGTTTAAAATATAGGTGTATGTTATGGTACCGGAAGGTAGAAATCGGACGGAAATAAAAAGATCCCTTGATAGAGGGCCTCGGGAATTTAAGACGCATGTTGCTGACCACGAGGGAGACATTATGAAGTTTGCATCGCATGATATTATTGCGACGCATCCAACGAATTCAATAAAGAATGTTGCGAAACTGATGCGGGAAAACGATGTTAGACGAGTTCCTGTGATAGATGCTGGTTCCAAGCGTTTGCATGGGCTTGCCGCAGCTATTGACATAATGGATTTTCTTGCAGGTGGAGAAAAATACAATATCATCAAGAAGGATTATGATGGTAATTTTCTCGCTGCGATAAATTGTCCGATAGACAAGATCATGTCTGAATCATCATATGTGGAACGAAAGGATTCGATTGAGGATATCGTTGATATAATGGTTGATAAACGATCGAGTTGTATCCCTATTGTCGAGGATAGGGAGAACCAGAAGGTTATTGGTATTGTAACTGAACGTGATGTTCTTCCATCTGCAAAAGAGTTTGGCGTTACTGTTGGAGATGTGATGAGGGAAGATCCATTGACATCTAGTCTGGGGATGATGATATCTGATATATCAAAACTCATGGTTAGAAATAGGATTCGTAGACTACCAGTCATCCGGGAGGATCATCTGGTTGGAGTTGTCACAGTCTTTGACATCCTTGGATTCTTGGCTGAAGGGGACTTCAAGGGCGCGGGAGCCGAGGAGAACCTGTCTATAAGGGTAGAAGATGTTATGGCTGAAAATGTCATTTCATTAAAACCTGAAGATGATTTAGCAAAGGTTTCTGATCTAGTGAAAGAGACGGGTTTTGGAGGATTCCCTGTAGCTGACGGAGACGTGCTCAAGGGTATTGTGACGACAACAGATGTTTTACGCTGGGTATACAAGGACTCAGCATAAATTTTTTTTTTGGGGACAGGGAGGGCGGATTCTATGTGAATACTCCTTCAAACCGCTTTCTCTCGTTCTTACCTGTCTTGGTGAGATAATACTTGTATTATCCGCGTATCTCAGCCTCGACTTTTTCTGCGGCCTTCCCCCGACTCATTTTCTCTGACGAATGAGCTGGTTGATTCCTCTAGTATAGCGGCGAAATCACTGTTTTTAGCGAATTAATTGGTATTATCGACACAATATTGAATGTTTTGTATACTTTATATAGTATATATTTACATATTCTAGTGGATAATAAGCATTGTTTGAAAATAGAAAGCTTTTTATAAGATGACTCCCAATAATTTAGCTACGATTCTTTCTCCGTAGGGTGGTTGATATCCTTTACGGGGGGTGCTGTCTTGATACCAAATAATCTTGTCCCGAAACACGAGCTGTTAAACGCTGATGAAGCGAACCAAATTCTAGAAAAATACGATGTAACAAAGGATGAATTACCCCGTATCAAAAAAGACGATGTAGCCATAGAGATGTTCGGATTAGAAGTAGCAACTGGAGATATTGTCCGAATAACCAGGGAGAATCCGGTTACTGGCAAATCATATTACTATCGAATTGTAATTGATGGGTGAAAAATTGGACGACGATATTGAAGAAAGTAAAATACCAAAGATAAAAATAAACGACTTCATTGTACGAGAAGATTTAATGAAGTTTCAGATAGACTCCTATAACTGGTTGATAGATGTCGGCCTACAGGAAGTCATTGATGAAAAAGGATCGCTTGAGATCGAGATTCCTGACTATAGTCTCGAACTAAACAAGATCAGTGTTGGAAAACCTGTTGTTAATGAGTCTGGTCAGGGAACGGAATCAAGATATCCATTCGAGTGTAGGTTAAGGAACCTTACTTATTCAGCTCCGATAAACCTTGAGTTTGTCGAGCGGGGTGAACCAGTAACTGTTGAGATTGGTCATCTCCCCGTCATGTTGCATTCTAAAATATGCTTGCTTAATGGACTGAGCGATGATGAGCTTTCAAGACATGGTGAAGATACCATGGATATGGGTGGCTATTTTATTATCAATGGAACTGAGAGAACTTTGATTATTGTAGAAGACCTTGCTCCAAACAGGATTGTTACGACAAGAGAGACTGTAATGGGTAAGGAAGTTATTATTGCTAAGGTCTTTTCTGTACGGCAAGGATTTAGATCGAGGGTAACAGTCGAAAAGAGAGAAGGAAACACTGGTGGAACACTATTCGTATCATTCCCTGGTATCCCCAATAGGATGCCGTTAACAATATTAATGAAGGCGTTAGGTCTTGATGATGATAATATATTAAAACTGTTTGATGGAGATGCTGAGCTTGAGGTTAAAATCAACCTTGAGATGAAGAATATGACTCCTGAAGAAGCATTCGATCACCTTGGTAAGAGGGCGGGTGCTGGACACGCTAAACAATATCAGGCTACGAGAGCTAATCAGGTAATTAACAACTTCTTACTACCTCATTTGGGAAATACTGAGGAAGATCGGCGTAGGAAGGCTATTTATCTGGCAATAATGGCCAAGAAGGTATTGGATCTTGATCTTGGATTAAGAGAACCAGATGACAAAGACCATTATAGTAACAAGCGACTTACCCTTTCAGGAGACTTGATGCAAGAGCTTTTCCGTGTGAGTTTCAACAAGATTGCGAGAGACATTAAATACCAGCTTGAAAAACAGAATGCAAGACACCGGGTGGTCAATGTAAAGACTGCTGTGAGAAGTAGTAATCTTACTGAAAGCATTTGTTATGCTCTTGCCACTGGAAATTGGACTGGAGGAAGAAGTGGTGTGAGCCAGGTATTGGATAGGACTAACTATTTATCATATATAACGCATCAACGGAGGGTTTCCTCACTATTATCAAGGAGCCATCCACACTTCGAGGCTCGAGACCTTCATCCAACACAATGGGGTAGGATATGTCCGAATGAGACTCCAGAAGGTCAGAACTGTGGTTTGGTAAAGAATCTTGCTGTTGGAGCACTCATATCTCAGGATACTGATGAAAAACCCATTGAAAAATACTTGTTTGACTTCGGGGTGAAACTATGACTGGTACAGCAGTATACTTGAATGGCCGGCTACTAGGTCAGCATAGACAACCTGAAGTACTGGTGAAAAAACTCAGAGAACTCAGGAAAAAGGGAAAGATAGAATATATGACTTCGATAAGCTACAGGGAAGAGAATAATGAAGTCCAGATATACTGTGATAAAGGACGGGTTCTCAGACCATTGATAATCGTCAATAATAAGAAGCCTCTCTTAGATGCGAGATTGATCAAGGAAATGCAGGATGGCAAGAAGAATTGGGAGGATTTCATATCTGAAGGACTAGTCGAATATGTTGGTGCTGAGGAAGAGGAGAACCTATATGTTGCTGTACGTGAATACAAGCTTAACAAGGATCATACTCACTTGGAAGTAACTCCATCGTTAATGCTGGGCGTTTCTGCTGGATTCGCACCATTTCCCGAGCATAATTCATCGCCAAGAGTAACTATGGCAGCAGCAATGGCCAAGCAGACGCTTGGAATGTATGCTTCTAACTATTTTGCACGATTTGATTCTAGGGCTAATATACTACATTATCCACAGAGTCCTTTAGTCCAGACTGATGTTACTAAATCATTGAATTATAAACGCAGGCCTGCAGGACAGAACTTCGTGGTTGCGATAATGAGTTATGCAGGATATAATATGGAAGATGCAATTGTCTTAAACCGTAGTTCTGTTGAGAGAGGTTTAGGTAGATCTTCTTTTTACAGGACTTATCTTGCTGAAGAGCGTGGTTATCCTAGCGGGCAGAAAGACAAGTTTGAGATACCTAATGTTGATGTGGAGGGTGCTCAGTCAGAGGATACTTATGCAAAACTCGGACCTGATGGCATTATTTATCCAGAATATGATGTTGGTTCTGGTGAAGTCTTAATAGGAAAAACTTCACCCCCACGATTCCTTGAGGAAATCGGGCCTTATGGTATAGTTGAAGAAAGGCGTCGTGAGCCTTCTACGCCTGTACGCCATATGGAGTCAGGTATTGTAGACTGTGTCGTGATGACTGAAACAATTGAAAGGAACAAGCTTTCAAAAGTCCGGATACGGAGTGTTAGGATACCTGAGCTTGGAGACAAGTTCGCTTCAAGGCACGGTCAAAAAGGAGTTGTAGGATTACTAGTCCCACATGAAGACATGCCTTTCACACAAAATGGTGTTACACCCGACTTAATAATCAATCCACACGCGATACCATCGAGGATGACTGTAGGACACGTATTAGAGATGGTTGGCGGAAAAGTTGGCTCTATAGAAGGGCGTAAAGTGAATGGAACAGCATTCTCTAATGAAGAGGAATCAGATTTAAGGGCTTCGTTAAGGAAAAACGGTTTCCTTGACTCTGGTAAAGAACTCATGTACGATGGTGTTTCAGGCAAATCTTTCGAATGCGATATATTTGTTGGAGTCATCTATTATCAGAAACTACATCATATGGTTGCAAACAAGATACATGCAAGATCTCGTGGACCAGTCCAGATGCTTACAAGACAACCGACAGAAGGTAGGGCCCGTGAAGGTGGACTAAGATTCGGAGAAATGGAGAGGGATTGTCTTATAGGGCATGGAGTCTCCATGATGCTTAAAGACAGGTTATTGGATGAGTCAGACAAGGTTGTAGTCCCAGTATGCAGTAAATGCGGTCTTGTTGCTGTAAACGATGTAGAGCGCAGACAAGTATACTGTCCACTATGTGGTGAAGTAGTAACTTATCCAGTTGAGATGGCATATGCATTCAAGCTCTTGTTAAACGAGCTTATGGGTATGTGCATCCATCCAAAACTTAGATTATACGATAAGGCTTAAGATGATTGTAAGAAAAAAAATCGATAGGATCGAATTCAATCTGTTATCATCGAAGATGATACAGAAGATGAGCGCGGCAAGAATATATACTCCAAACACTTATGACGATGATGGATACCCTGTAGAAGGGGGATTAATGGATCCTCGTCTAGGAGTGATTGATCCGGGTATTAGATGTAAGACTTGTGGTGGAAGACTTGGAGAATGCCAGGGACATTTTGGACACGTACAGCTCACAAGACCAGTCATCCATGTTGGATATGCTAAAGAAATCTATAATGTCTTACGGGCAATCTGCAGAAATTGCGGGAAACTCTTAATCTCCGAGGAGAATCTCGAGAAGATCCAGGAGACTGAGGGAGAGCATGCAGAAGAAATCTGGGCTAAATCAATGAAGGTCTCAAATAGTGAGAATGATTGCCCACACTGTAATACTAATCAAATCAAGATAAAATTCGTCAGACCATACTC
>CAYREE010000059.1:0-11413 GCA_964423225.1 uncultured archaeon
TAATCATCTATAATATCGTTGTGAATGGTATCGGCGCACTCTCCTGGGAATTCCTCACCCAGCCTCCGAGAAACCTGGGCCGAAGCGGCGGTATTTTCCCCGCGATAGTGGGTACAATATATCTCGTGTTAGGTGCTATCGCAATCGCGCTACCAATAGGTATCGGAGCGGCAATATATTTAACTGAGTATACCAGAGAGAATGTTGTTACAAAGATAATACGTACGGGTGCAGACTTATTGAACAGTACACCCTCCATTGTTTTCGGATTGTTTGGATTCGCATTCCTCGTACTATACCTGGATCTTGGAGTATCACTTATTACAGGGCAGATAACACTGGCACTAATGATCCTTCCAACAATTATAAGGACTACAGAGGAGGCATTGAAGTCTGTGCCAGACGCTGTTAGAAGAGGAAGCCTAGCGCTTGGAGCCTCAAAATGGCAGACGATCCGTAAGGTCGTATTGCCTCCAGCCATACCAGGCATAGTCACCGGAGCGATCTTAGGGATAGGTAGAGCGGCAGGAGAGACTGCCCCAATCATGTTTACTGCAGTCGTATTCAGCCAAAGGCACCTGACAACATCAATTATGAAGCCAGTCATGGCCCTCCCATATCACTTATTCATATTATCAACAAATGTTCCCGGAGCAGATGAAAACAAGTATGGTACAGCACTAGTATTACTGATGTTCGTGGTGAGTATCTATATGGTTGCAATCATTATTCGTAATCACTATACACACAAGATAAGATGGTGAATATGCAAGACGATCATGTGATAGAGACACGGGGATTGAAGCTATGGTACTTCAACGACCAGGTATTAAAAGACATAAACATGACAGTCCATGAGAACATGGTGACTGCTTTAATCGGCCCATCCGGTTGTGGGAAGTCTACATTACTCAGATGTTTTAATCGTATGAACGATCTTATCGATGAGTGCAGGATCGAGGGCGAGATCCGGTTTAAAGGAGAGGATATTTATGAAAATGGAACTGATGTCGTTGAGATCAGAAAGAGGATCGGTATGGTCTTTCAAAAACCTAATCCTTTCCAAAAAACAATCTATGAGAATATAGCCTACGGACCTAGGATACATGGCGAGAAAGACTCGGATAAACTGGATGAGATAGTTGAAAAGAGTCTGAAGTCATCGGCATTGTGGAGTGAAGTCTCTGACCGACTTGACGATAATGCTGTCAGCCTATCTGGCGGACAGCAACAGAGATTATGCATTGCAAGAGCACTTGCAATAGAGCCTGAAGTACTTCTCATGGACGAACCATGCAGTGCACTAGATCCTATCGCAACAAGCAAGATCGAGGATTTGATACATGACTTGAAGGAAGAATATACGGTGATAATAGTAACGCATAGCATGCAGCAGGCTGCGAGAGTAAGCGATAATACTGGTTTCCTCTATCTTGGAGAATTGATTGAATTCGGGGATACCAAACAGATATTTGAGAAACCAGGGGAGGAATTGACTGAAAAATATATTACAGGACATTTTGGATAAGTGATAAAAATGGTGGAAAAACTGTTAAAAGAGATCAAGGGATTGAAAAAAGACGTTGTGAAGATGAGCAGGCTAGCAGAGGATATGCTGAAAAAATCTGTTGAATCACTCTTAGAACAAGATGAAAAGAAGGCGGACTGGGTGATATCTCATAAGGAAAAGATAAAACACATGGATGCAGATATTGAGCATAAGACCCTCCACTTGATCGCATTATATCAGCCTATGGCAAAAGACATGCGCACTATCGCCTGCATACTGAAAGTCATCACATATCTAACAAGGATCGGCAGATACGGTAAGAATATTGCAATGATCGAAAAGGAGGTTACTCCAATATCGGAGAATGACTGTCTAACAAACATACCTGAGATGTCCAAACTAGTATGCTCTATGATAGAGGATGCTTTAAAGGCTTTTGAGAAAGAGGATCTGGATTTGATAAAGGATTTCAGCGAGAGAGACGACGTGATCGACCAGATGAGATACGACATCTTCCGTAAGTCAGTAACCTTGATGAAGGAGGATAAGTCGTGTATCAATGAATGTGCAAATTATGCAATGGTTGCAAGATACTTGGAAAGGTGTGGAGACCATTCCTGCAAGATAGCTGAAAAGACGATATACATGGTGACAGGAGATCATATCGCGATAAAATGAGTGAGAAAGTACTGTTCATCTGTACGCACAATTCCTCTCGATCCCAGATGGCAGAAGCATTTCTGAACTACACGTATTCCAACAGTTATGACGCGTATAGTGCAGGTACGGAACCAACCCAATTGAATCCGATTGTAATCCAGGTAATGGCTGAACTTGAAATTGACATATCCGAGAAAAAAACTAAGAGTATTGATGAGTTCAAAGATATTGAATTTGACATAGCGGTTACTGTCTGCGATAATGCCAGTAAGAACTGCCCTTTTTTTCCGGCATTAAAACATATACACCAGGGATTCCCTGATCCATCAGCCTTGACTGGAACCAACGAGGAAATCTATTCAGAGACAAAGAGGATAAGAGATCAGATCAGAGACTGGATAGAAAAAACATTTTAACTATATTTTAATGCCTAAGGGGCAATGATCCGAGCCCATAACTTCTTTTAGAATGAATGATTCCATGACATTTGATTTGAATGCATTATTTACAGTGAAATAATCCAATCTCCAGCCAACATCCCGTTCCCTTGCCCGAGTCTTATAATCCCACCAAGTATAATGACCCGGATCCTTATTGAAAACCCTGAAAGTATCCACAAAACCACTATTGAAATACTTGGTCATCCAGTCTCGTTCCATAGGCAAGAAACCAGTATTATCCACATTCTCCCTTGGCCTTGCCAAGTCAATCTCAGTATGAGCAGTATTGAAATCCCCACATACTATCAGATTATGCCCTACATCAACCTTCTTCACCGCGTATTCGAGGAATGCATCGTAGAAATCCATCTTGTACTGCAGTCTTTCCTCTGACATCCCACCATTCGGGAAATATATATTCATCAAAGTGAAATCATCGTATTCCAGTTCGAGTACACGGCCTTCACTATCGAAGTTATTTATACCTAGACCCTTTGAGACACTGTTAGGTTCCGCTTTAGAATAAACTGCGACACCACTATATCCCTTCCTCTCAGCTGGATTGAAGAATGCATTATATCCGTCCACCTCCTTTAAAGCATCAGGCAGCTGCTCTTCTAATGCCTTGATCTCCTGCAGGCATAGGATGTCAGGATTATCTGATTTGAACCAGTCTAGGAAACCCTTCTTATGGATAGCCCTTAAGCCGTTTACATTCCAGGATAATAATCTCACTTAAAACACCGAGGTAAACAATAGTAATAATCCATTATAATAGAATAATCAATTCCACATACTCATCAAGTCTTCAGTATAAATGCTATAGCCAATGAAAACAATGGTAAGGCCAGCATCATACAGGGACTTTTAGAATCCTTAGTATCAGTTTGTTTTCTATCACTTAGGGTTTTAGCTGATTCATCAGGATCAAATCCTTTCGAACAATCTGGATCGATTCGTCCATCATCAACTCCATCACATACATCATCAGCTGTTCCGGTCTGGCAATCTTCAGGACAATAAAGGTAGTTCTCATCCTCTCCGCACACACCGTCAGGACTACATAACACTTCTATGAAATCCTTTGCTGACTCATAAGAATTCCCATAATCATCACTGACTGTTGCAGGAGGCAGGTTTATAGCACCAGGACTTACAGAACTCATCTTATAAGTATATTCCTTAACTCCCCCAGGACTTATAGTATCCTCCCATTTCATTAAAGGCACTGCTAATGCCTGATAATTGACAGTATATACTTCAGGGACTTCAATATAATTTACACCATCTCTTTGAGATTCTACAATTACAAGGTTTAATGTTTCATCATGATTATTTACGACTCTAAGCTTGACTTCAATAATCTCCCCTGCATTCACGGATTCCGGTACTATTCGTTCTATTGAAAGATCGGTTTCGACCACTATCTCCTCAGGTGCTGTAGCAGTATCTTCCAATAATTTGACATCCGCATCTCTTGGAACATCAGCTGGCCAATCATCATCAACTGCCTGACAGGTATTGGCTAGTATGATTAGCAGGAGTAGTACTAAAATTTTCTTCATCTCTTCACCCCCTCACACCCGTAGATATCATCATTATGCGGACATACTTTCCGAGATACAGAGTAGTAGTCATTCCCGCATCCTTCCTTCAGGTTCCTGCAATAATCATACCACGCCTTCTTTGGCTTGTCTTTCTTTGATTTGTCGACTAAGTCAATATAACCTTTCCCGCCCATTATCTCATTCCCACGATTTCCAACAGTGTCCACATAATGATACTTGCTTTCACCAGGGAACTGTACAAGATTATATCCATGTTTTTCCCCTAATGCAGTCAACACTTCAGAGTAGTCATAACCAAGTTTCCTGAGAATCGTAGTAACCGCTATTGAATAATCAGCGCAAGTACCGGTTGAAAGACGGTTTATACTTGCATGTGCTGGTGGATCAGAGATACTATCACTGTTTTTCATATAATCAGTATCGGATTTCCAATATCCCTTTTTTCCAAAATTGAATATGAAGTTATGGTAGACACATCTATGACCCTTCATATTGAATGCTGGTCTTGCCCCTTTATCATGGGCACAGCTTTTCTTTGTGTTCATATCCCATGCAGTTGGATCAATCTTGAATTTCTTACAATCTTTTGGACATGAATCAAGCCCATGACAACATATCTCACCCCAAAAGTATCCCTGCATGTAGACAGCCCCGGTTCCAAACGCCGATATCGTATACATTGCAGTGCATTTCTTGAAATTAGTTGGATTAAAGTGTTTGTCAATCCCACTATTTTTTCTCGCCCACCTGCAGGCCGCATCCATACTCTTCTTCCTAAACCCATCTAAGTAATTAGTATAATCCGGATTCTCACAGCAATTCAACGCATCCTCAACAATATAATCCAGGTTCTCATCACACACCTCTAATACCGCGCACGAATAGTCCTCTGTAACCGCCTTGAACTTCGGGCCTTCTTTGGTCGGCCATTTTGTCGTGCATGGACTATCATCAGGCGCCCATTTTGCCCTAGTCTTGCATTTTCCACATGGTGGACAGTACCTGCCACCACAGTCTACCCCGGTTTCATAACCATTCTTTTTACCGTCAGTACAACTTGATCTTCTGCATGCCCCGTCCTTGCAGGTTAGTGGTTTCGGACACTTATAGTCTTTCACGGTTTCCCTGCAATTATCCCAGTAATGCAAGCTATACTCTCGTAGCATTCCATTAGGCAGGCAGTAGTCGGTGTGATTATTGGACGTGGTTCCCCGCATTGTCAGATTCACACCCCAGTCAGTATCCCCGCAACTGCACTTATTACCACTGCATCCATGATGACAGTATACAGTATAATTCATGTCAACGCATTTATCGCCGACCAGCTTCCAGTAATGCTCTTCTAAAATCTTCTTGTTCAAGCATTTATCATATATTATCCCATATTTCTCGAACTTATATCCATAAGTGTCATTACCATCTCCACGTTCTTCGCACAAGCATCTCCCATCCTTACATCCGTCAGGGCATTCATATTCACCATAAGTATATCCAACATTATTATGACATTGAAATTCCCTGACAATATACTCATCCACACAATAATCATCGATATAAGTCGGATTAAAATCAGACATCTGAGCAGTGAATGAACCATCCACCATCAGAGCATTATTCGGATCCATGTTGTTAACATCCATCAGTTGTGTCGTGGTAGTCTTACCAGTAGATGGCTTCAACACACCTGAGATTACACCAGTCATATTGGAATAATTCTGGACTTTCAAACGGCCTTTCACAAATAGGTTGAAACCATTATCTGAATCATCACATCCGCACCCTACATTATCGTATTCTATATAGGTTTTCTTTGGATCGGTTTGTCCGACACAGGATCCGCAATAGCATTTGTCGCAGGCGTCACCAACTCCATCCTCATCAGTGTCTACCTGCAATGGATTATACACATTCCAACAATTATCCTTATCATCCAGTATCTTATCCTGATCCTTATCATTTACTAGAGTGGACGTGGTTGTCGGTAGAACAAGTCTCGGAACCTTTATCGTAGTTGTGGTTGTCGAGGATATTGTTGTCTGTGTTCCCAGATTATTTAGAAGATCTGCTGCAGTAATAATTTTTAATGTAGTGGAAGTGGAGGTTGTCGTCCTGATGACGATAGCCATTGTCGTCGTAGTCTCAGGTATCCCACAAAAACAGTCTCCAAATAAGGAAAGACATTCCAGGCCTTCATCACAGTTTCCCGCACATTGTCCGTCATCTGCAGGTCCACAGTAGTCTGGGTCTGGTTCCGGCCAAGCGCATCCACAGTCTCCTAGGGCGTAGATGCATTCCATACCGTCATCGCAGTATCCTTCGCATCCGCCATCATCATTCATATAACAGAATTCAGTCGTGAGACCAGGTGTTATAGTAGAAGAGAATACGATGAATAATATTGAGAAGACAACCACCCGGATACACATAGAAAGTTATTTATTTGCTATGATATATAAAATCCTGAAAAAAGAGTTTAATAAAATTGATTGATTATGGTAAGTTATTTTAATAGGAATACATATGAGCATTGGTTTGAGATGCAATATTTTTTCAGTAATTTTAATTATCTTTCAGTATAGTAAATGATTTTAGGGTAAATTGTCGATATCTTTTTTAATGCTATCTTCTTTTTATCATCTAGGTCTAATACGTCTATATTCTTTAAAATTGGACCTAATAAAGATGGGTGGTAAGATGAAAAAAAAGTATTATTTGTTGATAGCTGTTAGTACCCTGTTTTTTTCCAGTTTTGTGAGCTCTGATTCGCACACAAGCTGTAGGGATACTGATAACGGTAATTTTTATGAAAAAGGACAAACCATTTGGGGTAAAACATCACAATATGATAAATGCGTCCAAACAATCAGAAATACCCCAAAAAACCGGTTAATAGAATGGTATTGTGAGGATGGCGTCGGAAAGACTATCCGACTGAACTGTGAAAACGGATGTTCTGACGGTGAATGTCGTGGGACAGAACCAGAAGGAGGAACCAATTCAGTTGCATCAATGATGAATCAAGATGAGGGTATGAATAATGAAGACCTCATGTCAGATGACCCAATAATGAAGAATGGTTTGGGAGTGAAGAGTACAGGAGATAAATCCCTGCTGGATTCTTCAGAAACTTGTACTGATTCGGACGGCGGTAAGAATTATAACATTCAAGGCAAGATAGTATATTTAGGAGATAAAATAACCGATTCGTGTGTCAAGTCAATCAGGTCAACGCCTCAAGTAAGGTTGATCGAATACTACTGTGAAGATGGGATTAGAAAAAGTGTGAGAGTGAACTGTGAGGAAGGATGCTCGAATGGAGCTTGCAATGTAAAAACCGAAGAACAGAAGAGAACTGCAGTAAAGAAAAAGAAGCAGAAGACTTCTGAAAACTACCTGCCTTGTAATGCAATCTGTAAGAAAGAGCATTCTGACGGGGGCACATGTGTGAGAAGCACCATGAAATGCAGGCAGAAGGGAGGATTCGTAGTTGGAACTGGCCGTAATCAAAATTGCGGAAGAAAGTATAAAATTTGCTGCTGCAATATCTGAACCAGTTTATTAAAAAAATGGGGATCTTATCCCCATATTTTTCCCTTTTTATTCAGTTCTCTGATGATTTCATATATATCAGATAATATCCAATAGTAGCCAATGTGAAAATCAGAAAAACAAGTGATGATGACAGGGGAAATATTTTAAATATTCATCAATTAGCGTTTAATGAGAATATTGAGGCTGAACTGGTAGATGCATTACTTACCGACCCAAGTGCACAACCATGTTTATCACTGATTGCTTTGGAGGGTGATGAACCTATTGGTCATATCCTATTTACAAAGGTTAAAGTGTTAGGTTATGAAGATGTCCAAGCACGCATATTAGCTCCACTATCTGTCATACCACCCTATCAAAATCACGGTGTTGGAGGGAAGTTGATAATGGAAGGCATAAAAAGGCTTAAGGAGAAAGGAACCGAGATAATATTCGTATTGGGTTATCCTACATACTATACTCGATTTGGTTTTACCCCTGCAGGCAAACAAGGTTTCGAAGCACCGTATCCAATACCTGAAAAAAACGTGGATGCATGGATGCTGATAAAGCTAAAACCCATAAAAATCACTGGAAAAATCAAATGTGCAAAAACCCTAGACAAACCAGAATACTGGAAAGAATAAAAAAAAATGTTTTGGAAACGGGCTTGAGTATCAGTGATAGATTTTCTCCCATCACGGGAATTATATTATATAAAATATTATACCTATTCTTATTCATACGTCCGAGGTTTTCGGAGGTCATATTCTAAGGGTATTCGCTCATGTCTGATCCGAAGAAGTTCAAGGAATTTATGGTGAATATAGGCCTGCTCATTGTAACCTGTTTGATGTTCCTTATTGCATTAGAGGTTTTTTTTCGGTTTTATAATCCCTATGACGTCGAATCGGTATGGGATGTGAGGGAAACAAGTGATAATAACATTTTTAATTCTAGGGGGATACGGGGTCCGGAATACAGCTTTGAACACTCTGGTTACCGGATAATCGCATTGGGTGACTCTTTTACATATGGCGTCCAACTCTATGAGAATAGCAGCTGGCCTTATATGCTGGAAGCCAAGTTGAGGGGGAGTGGTTATAATGATATTCAGGTGTTAAATGCTGCGCGTCCTGGGAGTGCTACAGTGGATCAGTATGGTTTTTTTGTCAATAATGTCAGCAAGTTCAATCCTGATATGGTGATCGTTGGGTATTTGATCAATGATTGTTCTCGGATATGCATGAATTGTGGTGCCGTGAAGTTGAAGATGGATTTTGAGTTAGCTCTCTTCATTCCTAATCGGGTTGATAGATTATCAGCTTTATACCGTTTTCTAAGGCTTACCAAGCTGAAGCATGATTTGACTGAAAAGACGATGGAAAGTTATTTACAGCCATACAAGATGAAAACCCTAGATTATCGAAGGTGTATCCAGGCATTTAGGGATTTCAAGAAAAGGTCGGATGAAGAAGGATTCGAACTGATAGTAGTCATATACCCAATGTTATATGACCTCAATCCTACGCACAGGTTCAAGGAGATACATGAACATATGCTGGATTTCTTTAAGAAAGAGGGCATTACTGCATATGACCTTACACCAGCATTCTATGGTCAAAAGGACTATGAATTATGGTTGAACTACAAGGACTCTCATCCAAACAGGAAAGCACATGACATCGCGTCAAGCGAAATACTCAAACATATTGAACCATATCTAAAGGGCTAATAATCGGATCTTCGTAAAACTTCGTTCATAACTAAATTAGATGTCCGAGGTTCTATAAAATGTTGCGCTGTTTTTGAACGCTAATATGAGTGCGGGGGACGAACACACCCACCACCCCCGGTTTTAGATCATATATTAGAACTGCTTTTGATATGTGGGTGACATAACTTAGAATATACTTGTTTTAATTGTTTATAGCAATATTTTATCATGGTCTTCCTTGGCTTTAGAATTGTCGCCTGTCTTTTCATATTATTCCTTATCCTGCCTGGCCTGACCCTTGGCCAAGAAGAGTTCTTGTTCAACAAGATCAAGTCATGCCAGATTTCCAATGTCCCTAATCCCGATCCTGAAGGCCATGTATTGAAGGTTTCGATTAAGGGGCTCTATTCAGGTAAGTGTAAAATCATGTTAGATACTGAGGGTGGTGATGTTGAGTTCCTTCTTCCTGAAAGCGTGTACAAGCAGTTTTCCGGACCAAAAGACTACCTTAAAGGCGATTGTTCAGGTGCCTGCTCCTATTTCAGCAATCTCCATGGCGTAAAGGATCCAGAGAGTGAGGCTGAGGCCTGTGCTGAGGAATGTCTTAAAGGCTGTGGCGGCTTGGGAAAATGCACTCCTTCACAGAAAGATGAATGCGACATCGAGTGCGGGCTGAAGGAAGAATCAGAGGATGAGGGTGAAAAATCCGATTATGAAGTCTGTTTGAAGGAATGTGTTGGAGAGGACATCATCTGTAAGGGTGAAGGTAAGGGCGAGATGAACGAGAAGTGCGTGGAATGCTCCAAAGAATGCCTTGAAGAATACGGGTCTGGAAACAACTGTCTGACAGAGACAGAACTGGAGGCGAAAGAAGAGTATTGCACTTCATTATGCAAGTACTGTTACGGCAGCCCAGTGAAAGGAGAATCAGGAGACGGCTACGAATGCATTATCGACGTATCCTGCGAGGATGCAAGCGATGAATATGGCGACGACCCAGGCACAGGCCCCGATAACTGGGAGGAAGGCCATGAGCCAAGGGAAGGCCAGAAATACGAATGGGAGTTCGAGGAAGGAGACACTCCATACGAAGACTTGCCGAAGACACCTACCACAACGACAATTGAGACAACAACAACGACTGATTCTACGATAGCCACTATACCCGGCCTGATATTCACGGAGGCTGAGCTTGATGAGAAGGAGGCGCAGATAAAAAACAAGTTCGCAGGCTCAGGCGAGATAACAGACGTTACATTCAAGGCTAAGGGAGCGATAGCGTATGCGACAAAGAAAACAAGTACATTAAAGTTATTCGGTATATTCCCGGTTGACACGACAACAACACTGGTCATTGACACTAAAACCCTAAGCCTAATCGAAGAGAAATCCCCATTCTGGACAATTCTGGCTTCAGACGACTACATAGAAGTAAACCCATGTCTGCAAGAAGAATATAATCTGGACTGTTATAACCTGGCTTATGACCTTGATAACGACTGTTATATGAAAGAAAAGGCGATAGAAGGTTCCTGTAAGAACCAGATACTCGACAAATACAATCAGGCCTACTTAGACGAGTGGTTTCAAGATTATCCGTGGGATTGTAATGATTCAGACAACACAATAATTGAGGGGTGTGTGGGCGTGTGTGATTGCCTTGATGACGAGTTCTGTAGTGATGGTTTATGTCAACCGTTTTTTTGTAATGACTCAGACGGAGGACAAAACAAAGAACAATTCGGCCAAATAACATACTACAGCCCACAACTACAAAAAATCAGAACACTAAACGACACATGCAAAAACAGCAAAATCCAATCAGAAACATTCTGCAACCCAGACCAACTAGACTGGGCACAAATATACAACTCACCATGCCCCGAAAACCATTACTGCAATAAAGGAACATGCCTACCATACTTCTGCAACGACTCAGACGGAGGACAAAACAAAGAACAATTCGGCCAAATAACATACTACAGCC
>CAYREE010000059.1:11513-13405 GCA_964423225.1 uncultured archaeon
ACCAACTAGACTGGGCACAAATATACAACTCACCATGCCCCGAAAACCATTACTGTCAAAAAGGCGAATGTATAAAAGAGGAATCTTGTATCGTAGATAGTGATTGTGATGATGGGTTGTATTGTAACGGCGTAGATACCTGTCAAAATGGGATGTGCACCCATACTGGAGACCCCTGCGACGGACCCGACCAAGACAACGACTGCAGCGAATCATGCAACGAAGCATCAGACAACTGCAATAAAAAAGACCCTAAAGGAACCTGCCCGATATGATTTAAAAAAATGTGACTACATTCACTGGTTCTTGTAGTCACATGTTCTTGAGTCTCTTGTGTGACTACAATAATTGAAAAAATTGATTGTGTGACTACATAGAAGATATATAATTTTGGTCAAGGTTTTGCCGACCGGAGGGAGGGAAAAGCTTGCAGGGGACGGGCATACGTATCAGTGTTCGAATCATAGCGCAACCTTTCCCATCCCTTTTTATCATATAATAACAATGATTTTTACTATGAAAAGACTTTTTGATAACCTTCTCATACAGTTGGCAGACGAGTTTGGTTGGAAGTGCAATCCAGAAAAATGGTCATACATCATCATTAAAAGATTCCCGAAGATTTCTGGGGAATATCAAGGGCGAAAAATTGGCATAGCATACTCTGATCCGATCTTTGGATATGTGCATACGCATGTTTGGATAGATAATCTGGGCAATATCTCTGATGAGAATGTAAAGAGATTAGAGGAAGATGTCAGATCACAGGTTCCAAAAAAAAATTCAAGTTTTTACATAAAATTATATGGTAAAAAAAGAGCAACAATAGATCTGTATTTTCCAGGAATCATAACTGACAAGAATGATATGAAAGAAATCATAAACTTACTCATATCAACTACAAAAAAATAAAGAAAAGCTTTGCGGGGGACGGTCATCGCCTCCACCTCCATGTCTCAGACCACATATCATTTCTGTCTTTGATATGTGGGTGAAAAGATATATGAGACACAAGATTAAAATAGTGTGCGCTCTTTTTTATGAAAAACAAGTATTAAACCTATGGGCACCTCCTTGAACGAGAATGAGCGTAGCGTACTTTACGGCCTTGTAGCATATCAGGGCGAACCCGATCGCGTGATAGCAGATAATTTAGACATGAAAAGGTCTACTGTAACGATGATCCGCAACCGCCTGCTGTCAGAAGGCCTCGTGGACTATCATTATTTGCCGAATTTCTCAATGTTTAAGGATGCGGTTTATAGCATACATTCATGCACCCTTCATCCAATAGGCGATCATGCAAGATTTCTAAGGAAATTCCATGCCTCTGATAATGGTGCCTCTAACGTATATTATCTGTCTTCTGCAAGGGACCTTGTATACCTGAATGTGACTGAGGACTTCACCCGCTCGAAGAAGAATATCATGGATGTTGAGCGTATTGACGGCTCGGGAGCCGAGAAGTCCATAGACCGGATAAAAAACATTTATCTTCCAGCATCCATCAGCACCCCCTTCCTTTTTTTCGACTTTGAAAAAATAATACAAGAGGAGTTCCGGCTTGAGAGCATAAACAATGCTATCCAAAAACCTAAAAAAGTCGATTCCCCGGCTTTAAGGGTGAATGAGAAGAGGATTTTCCTGGAGCTTGTCAAAAATCCTAAGAATACGGACAGTGAGATTGCAGGTGCAGTATCAACTTCAAGGCAATCTGTCGTCAACTTCAAAAAACGGGCATTGGAGAAAAACTGGTTGAGTGTGAAGATCATCCCAGACCTTAAGAAACTCGGGTATTCCCTGATAGCATTCTCCCATACGCGATATAATCCTGAAAAGCCGATGGAAGCCAGGATGAAAGAGATCCAGGACATAGTGGGCAGCCAGAGCCA
>CAYREE010000060.1:0-13213 GCA_964423225.1 uncultured archaeon
ATCCGGTCCTCCTTGCTGCAATATGTCCGACCTTTCGTCCGGGCGGTGTATTCCGTGATACAGTTGTTGGCCTTCCAACATGTGGGTGTCTTCCGCCTCCGTGCGGATGGTCGCAAGCGTTCATCGCGCGGCCGCAGACTTTAGGCCATAGTTTACCTGTGGCACGTTTTTTATAGTATTTTTGTCCTGCATGTACCATTGGCTTGTCTAATCTTCCTCCACCAGCCACACGACCCATTGTCGCAAAGGCTTTGCTTCTTACGAAGATCGTCTTTTTAGAGGGTAGTTTGATCTGTGTTAGACCTGTTGTTTTATCGTGTGAGACGACTGATGCTGATGTGCCTGACGTCCTTACGACCTTTCCTCCATCACCTGGATGCAGTTCTATATTGTATACTGTTGTTCCTTCAGGAATATCCTTGAGCTGTGTGATATTTCCTGGATTGGTTTTCGTACCATATCCAATCTGTATCCACTGTCCGACTGTTATTCCTTCTGAAGCGATTAAATTGATTTCTTTAAAGTTTTCAAGTAAGACTTTTGCTACTGGAGCTGTTCGACCGGGATCTTTTACTAGTTCTATGACTTGTCCACCAATCATTTCCCCTTCTTTAACCTTGGGATAAGTGACTTTTCCCTTGTATCTGTGAGAGGGAGACCTGTATCTTGGCGAACCCCTGCCCCTTCTTTGCGGTATTATCCGTTTTGCCATTATATTACTCCTAGCTGTGATGCTACTTCTTCAGCACTCTGGCTTTCATCAATCTTTATATGTGCTTTTTTATTCCCGTTTGTAGTGTGCATCACGTTAACTGATTTGACTTTGACATTTAGCATTTCTTCTAATGCAATCTTTATCTCCTTCTTTGTTGCACTCTTTTCAACTATGAAGGTTAGTACATTGCTTTTTTCCCTGAGCATCGTTGCCTTCTCTCCCATCAGGGGATATAGTATGACTTTATATGGTTCCATCTTCACTGAGATTCTTTAATGCTGACTCGCTCCATATCGTGAGCCTTCCAGGATGCGTTCCTGGAGCCAACAACTCTACACTAAGATCGTTAAGCGATGCTACTTCAATGCCAGGTAAGTTTCCTGCAGCAGTTCTTACCCCATTATCTTCAGCGATAACAAGGAGTAAACCCGTCTTATCGCCAGATCTACACCGTTCTAACTCATCACTTAATCCTATTGATTTGAATATCTTGATTATTTCACTCGTCTTTTTCACGTCTTGAATAGCGTCTTCGATGATTATTGGAAGTTCGATCTTATCATTGACTTTATGGCCCCTGTCTCTTATCAGATTCAAGTTGTTGGTCGCTGCAATAGCAGTATGTAGAGCATTCTTCCATTCTTTCTTGTTTATCTTTTTGCTATAGTCTTTGCCTTTTGGTGGGTGGGCTCTATGTCCTCCAACAGACTGTGGTACTCTACGTACTTTACCTAATCCGCCACCACCTGGCTTTTCTCTTGGTAATCGTGACATAGCCCGGTTTATAGTCTGCCTGTAACTGACATTTCTAGAGCCGAAATAGGATGCGCTTGTCCTAAAGCCTGACTCTGAGTCTATGCTTTGACGCTGTCTTCTCTGAGAATGCTCTGCAACAACAGAGCGTTGAATCAAGTCTTTTCTAAGCTTCTTTGAGAATATCGCGGGTATCTTCATATCGCCCTTAGCCGTCCCCTTAATCGTAAATATTTTCGCCATCCTATAATCCCTGTTTTGAAGTCAAGTCAATATGTTTGATAGAATAAGATACTTCGGAATGGCGCCTCCTTTGTCTTGTCAGCCTAACAACCCTTTTAGCCGGTCCAGGAATGCTACCATATAGCATGAGGTAGTTCCCTGATACGGGACCATATCTTAGAAATCCGCCGGATGGGGTGATCTCCCCTCCGTCATCTCCTATCTTTAGTATGAGTTTATTATATTCAGTTCTTGTATTATAGCCCATCTGTCCTGGCTGTGGTTCCATCCATAATTTTCTTGCAGGCTTCCATGATCCTCCAGAACCTATGTGTCTCCTCTTTTTAGTGGCTTTCGCCGGCTGTTTCCTAACACCAAATCTTTTTACCACACCCTGGAATCCTTTGCCTTTAGTAACTGATGTAACGTCAACGAACTCATTTTCGTCGAACACGTCTGTGATATTGATTTCCTTACCTATGATTTCTTTAGCGTAATCGAGTTTTGCCTGGATGTCACCGCCGATATTCAATTCCATGACATCAGGCTTCTTTTTTGGCGTATTTGTCTTAAAAACCATTGTTTTTGCAATAAGCTTGACATCAGATACGCCTTCAAGGTTTTTGGAGATTTCATCAATCCTCTTTAGCGGATCAGCCTTTTTCTTTTTTGATGTGTTTTTAGATGTCTTTTTGGATTCTTTATCATCGGGTGTGTCAGCCCAGATATCAGCCATAATCTGTTTTCCACCATAGCCGTCTTTATAGACTCGCATTCCAACAACACTCAATGGTGGTACTTCAAGTATTGTAACAGGTATTGAGATCTCTAATCCATTGGTTGGACTGTTCTTTGTCTCATCTAGTGCGATGATGTGAGTCATACCGGCCTTGTATGCTGTATAGCCAAGGATTTTCGCATCATCACTAGTCGGCCAAGAGTGTATTCTAGGCCTTTCTCTTTTCGCCCTTTTCCTGGGCGTATATTGTAATGACCCTCTACGGGGCCGATGTATCGTTGCCATTTATCTCATCGAGTCTGTTTAGTTAAAAAACGGTTTTTAACCATAGGAATGATGGTTTTATAAACCATTAGAAGAGATTTTCATGGTACAGTTCCAAGGAACTGCCTTAATTATAGATATATCATAATATAAAAACAGATGACATTATCATCATATTGTACTATTGCCTTAGTTTATGACATGAAAATTATATAGCTAGGTTATGCATAATTATACGGCATGTTAGAAGCTATCACAGATTTTATCTATAGGTATTTTATCGTAGAAGGTTACGATGTCGTTGACACGACAACATATGGAATCGCGCTGGGACTTATCGTTGTCTACCTGATACCCAGGATAAAGAAGTCCGGTATCACTATGGACCGGGATTTCATACTAGCTATGTTGCCATTCATCTTCTTTGGAGCCACTGCACGAGAGCTTTTAGATCATCGACTAGGAGTATATCATAGTTTTGGTGTTTATCCCCAGAATTTCTTCCTAGTATCACCCTGGATTTACTTCACCATGTTCATACTCACATCAGGATTATTAGTGACTGGTTTTCTATTGGAAAAACGTTTTAAGATACGACACACACATTTTTTAGTATTTACAGGAAGCATACTGGCATCATATAATATTGCCCTTATTATCCCAAATATTAGAAATATAGGCTCTTTGTTAAGTGTTTTCACATTATTCATAATGGCGGGCGGATGCTTATACATTATCATCCGAATGCTTGGAAAGAGACTGCAGTATATGAACCGGCCAGAGAACTATCTTGTCGCCCTAGCTCATCTATTCGATGCTTCCACTACATTTTATGGAGTGGATTTCCTAGGGAATATTGAACAGCATGTTGTACCGAATTTATTCATTGGTCTAACAGGCACCTCATTTGTCATGTACCCTCTAAAAATAATCGTATTGATACCCGCATTATATTACATTGACAAAGATATGGCAGACGATGATTTCGGAAGGAAGTTCCTAAAGTTTGTAGTGGCAATCCTCGGGCTAGGACCAGGAACAAGAAATATGACGTTGATGATCTTAGGCTAGAATAAAAGAATTCAGAATATTTCTTTAGAATTAAATTTCCTTGGGCTTGAAATAGGAACACGAAAAAATTATTTGAAATCATCAGGATAAAAATTCCAATAATAGAAAATAAATTCCTATTATTGAAATAATTTTTCAAATTTGAAAACTTTGTTTAAAGGTTTCAAACCTTTTTTTATCAAATAACACTGTTAAGGAAATACCTTAATCGTCATAGCGGCCTTAGCACCTTTACCAGTCTTTTTTATCTCAACTTTTCCTTCACGCAAAAGCCACCCGATAGCATAGTCTACAAGACCTTTATTTTTTATCTTCTTTTTCACATCTACAACTTTAACAGACCGTTTCTTACCAACATAAGCAGTATAGATTTCGCCTGCAGTCTTTCCAATCTCACCCCACATATCTGTCATGTAATCACCTCAAATATTATTACTTATAAGGCTTAAAAAGCCTTAGAAATAGAGTATCATGGCATTAAACAACATGCTCGACAACCAATGCATGAGAAAACTCGGTAGAATACTCTTGCATTTATTATCAACTTCCCCGAAAACAAATCCAGCAGGGAGGGACCACCATACTTCAAGCCCTGGTTTACCCAAGTGAACATACATGTATACAATAGACTGGATGAGATTTCCATATCTTGTCTTTCTTGATAAAGACCTTAGAAGAAATCCACGATAAAATAGTTCAGTATAGAACATGAGCACACCCATAACAAAGACTTCATAATAGATAAAACTATAGAAGCTATTTCGCTCATCATCCCATAGAGGATAATACGATTGGAATTCGAGTAGACTAGCGCCATACAACATGAAGGGTAAGGATACAATGATAAGAAGGACAGTATACTTCAATCCTTTGCCCACATCTCCAAGAGAGAGATTATAATCTGAGAACTTCTTCTTTGAAACAATAATGTAGATGATAGGAATAATCGCAAGGACAATGAATTCATAGACATAATAATCCAGGTTATAAAAAACCCTTCTGGAAACAATAAATAAAAAAACCGCCAACAATAAATCCAGATACTTCAAGCTACATCCTCTACAATGAATTCAAGCTGGTCGCTGAAGTCGTTGTAGTTCACTCTTCCGATAAGAGATATGTCTGTGCCAACAATCTTTTCCCTTGCATTTTCAATAGGAGCTTTCTCATCCTGGGATTCACCAATCAAATTCATAGCTTCCTCAAGATCTAATCCTAGTATTGCCTCTGCCTTATCCCTAAATGCTACAGCCCGAATATTTGCGGAAGAGTCCTCAATAATAACAGATGCCAGCATATTGGGTGATGCCTCCACCATACCACATGCATCACAAAGCCATTCACCACCAAGATTCTGGACTTTTTTACCGCATTCCCCACAATTCATAAATATCAATGGTCTTTCCTCAACATCCATTACTTTACCAGAAATCTTAATGAACCTATCATTATTCTCTAGATCAGAAATACTCTTTTCTGTCGTCATAGAACTTGAAATCTGTCCGACAGTAGGCACTTTAAGAGTGTCATCTATCACAACTTCCCCATATTTTCCAATATGTACTTCCGGTTCATCATTCAGGTTCGCCCGTGCATACGCATTCTTCAGAAGGATTGCATCCCCATCTTTAATATCAGTAGTAATAGCTGCTTTCTCATCCCATAAAACAACACGTATGGTACCTGATTTATCCCCGACTATCAATGAGGCAAGCTGTCCTTTAGAGTATTCACGGGGCTCATAGACGCGTAATACACGAGACTCTAAAATGAAATTCCTAAGATCGGATTTAATATCCTTAATCTTTACTTTTCCAGCCGTCTTTTTTTCTAATGGAGGTAGTTCAAGCTTTGAATCGGACTTCATTATCCTGCTCCGATTACCTGCCTGTAATTCTACCTCATCATTTAATCCCTTTCGAGTATAAGCATTCTCAAGCTTTATGAAATCCCCTTCACCAACATCTAGTTCAGTTGCAGAATCCCAAAGAACGATACGTATCGTACCTGATTCATCTTCGCCGATTATTGACGCCCGCTTACCCGTAGACCCATCACTTCTAGAAAACTCAGTTGCCGGATAATATGCATTCACTCGACAGATCAATGTAACAGAGGGCATATCCTCGGCCAAGTCATCAATCTTTGCAATGTTCTCAGTAACTTCAGGAAGTTTTACTGATATGTTAGCTGGATTAACAAGTATGTTTGAAAGGTTTCCACCATGAACTTCAATAGTGCCACGATTATCCTTGGCATAACCATTTCTTACCATCATGACATCTCCAACACGGATTTTTTTCACAACCTCAGTATTTTGATCCCATAAAACAACCCGTATCTCGCCACTATCATCAATTATTGAAATACTCGCAAACCGTCCAGTTGACCCATCCTTCCGCTTGAATTCCCTTGGTGAGAAAACAACCTTGACCCTACCAACAACATTTACAGATGATGTTGGCTTGATAGAGCCGATATCAGTCAACTTGATCTCTGTCTCACTGACATCAATGCCGAACTCTTTTGCAACTGCGTAAACAGCTCCATAATCAGATAATAGGCCATGCGTTTTTTCCTTGCGCTCAGCCATTTTCTTCCGGATAGCTTCAATACTTTTCCCGGATTCCTCAGAAACTCTTTCAATTAATGCATCTACGTCGTCTGTCATCCCAACCACTTCAAATCAATTAGTTTCACTAGATTATAAATTGATTCAGTTTTTATTGTTGATGTATTTCACATTCACCATAAAAAGAAGGTGCCTAGTAGGAGAAAAGTAATCGTATTTGTACAATATAGGAAAACTTAGTATTATAAAGAATTTACTTATATTTTATTAGTTGAGTTGTTATTGTGGAGATAATATAATTCCTGGATTTTTTAGATGTAATTTCTAAAAAAAATAAAAAGTCGCAAAATGCAGGTCAGGAGTATGCATATAATTACGTGCTAAAAGTCTCCTCGCCTTCTTCCCACCTAACAGTTACTTCAGGGACTACTGCAACATCCTTTAGCCTGTAGACAAGATTGACTTTCCTGCCAGGCTTCAGATCGCCGACCGGCCAGAGTAACAGATGCCTTCCCCGTTCCACATTAAGTGTGTGGACATCAATCTCGGCATTTTCAGGTATTGAATCTTCGATAACAACATCCTTCAAGACCTCATCAGTCCCATTTCTAACCACTACTAAAACATCCTCCCCATCCTGTAGCTTAGATACCTCGATCATACCTTTAGTCCAATCACGATACGCGTTAAACGCGAAAAATCCAACGCCTGCCAAAAGCACTAATATGATAATCAATAGTATTATAGAGAATATCCCAGATGCAATACCAGACACATATCCACCAATACCCTCAGATTCAACGGCAACAATACATTTCTCAGGCCTGACATGAACGAGATCCTGTCTCACTCGCTCATCTACTTTCACGCCATCACTAACTAAAGCCGCCTTCACATCATAAGAATGAACAAATGAATCATCAAGGTCTTTTGGAATATTCCAGGAAAAAACCGTGGTTTTAAGGATTCCCGGATCAAAAGAGAGAGCTTTACGATTATGTAGGATTGCTCCATCATCTCCAGTGACAGTAAGCTCTATAACACCTTCCCGCCTCACTGCCTCGCTAAGAGCATCGACTTTAAACGATACTTCGTCTCCGGGACAATAATCCCCAGATAACCTGTCAACAAGGATTTCAGTGACGCCGAACGAATCCTTCTCTTTTGGAAGGACCGGCTCCTCACTACCCACACCTAAAACAGCACTACCAGATGACCCAGGCCCTATGAGTCCAAGAGAGTAGTATAGTATAACCGCACTATCACCGAGAATGCTTAATCCAGGTTCTGTATTATAATCCCATGAACTATCCTTGCTCTTCTTCCATTCACTAGTGATAATCCGTGAAGGTTGGGTTAAACCACCTTTAGGATCAATCATTCCAGTAGCAACGATAGTCGGCTCGCTAGCAGTATTATAAGCCTTCCAATATTCGAAAGAAAGCATATCACTACCATAATCCTGTTCAGTAGTAGTCAACCCCCTTCCAGGAAGATATATCGGGGCACCATCATTAAAACCCAACATAGTATCAAGATGAAACCTTACGCTTATCTCATGACCAATAGACTCCAGATTCTCAACACTGACTTCAATATTCGTCCGGTTATCCAGATGGCGAATAACTTCAACAACCTTGATATTATCAGGTAAAACCCATTCAACAATCACAGAAGAATCAATGATACTAGGTTTACGTGAAACAAAATCATCCATCAAGATCCCAGATACAGGGACTTCAGAAGAAACATACACGTCATCATCCACTTTCACAGATATGAAAGTTCCCCGCCAAGGTTGAGGATAATGATACGTGAGTTTCTCCCACCTGCCATTATAAAGACCACCCATACTAAAAGAACCAATATTCGAACAAGACTCGACAACAGCATGTAAGCCAATAGCCTCATCCTTTAGCTCGGTAATACAAGAGGATTGCCCCAAAGCAAAAGCGGGTGAGATTAGCAAAAAAATCAAGACCGATAAGGCTTGCCTTGAAAAAGTCATTCCTAACCATTAAATATCTCAAGATATTAAAATAAATTAGAATAAATTATTGGTTTTAATGGAATTAGACATATTTGACGATTTCACGGTGGATGTCTCAAGACTAACGTTCGAAAACGTCAATAAAATGACATTAGAAGAACTGATATTCCTAATGTTGCTATTCGTATTCTCATTCATCTTCGCAGCCATCATCTCACTGATAATTAAAGCCCTAAACGACAGGAAAGTCGAAGAAGTAGAATGGGTTGAAGTGGATCATGATCAAACCAACCAGAGCATGCCAAATATCCCAGAACCTGCACCCGAACCAGAGCTTAGTCCACGAGAAAAACTTAAGAAAAGAGAGAAAGACCTGCAGGAACGGGAAACCGCTATGAAATCGGAAAAAATAAGAGAGCTCGAAGAAAAAGAAAAAAAAATATTTTCCAAAGCCATACCAGATCAGGCAAACCCCATACCAGATAATGAAATAGAAGACATGCCAATTGATTCACTCGAAGAAGAAAGAGATAGAATAAGGAAATTATTGGATGAAGCTGAAAAGAGATTCGAGGTGGGAGAGATCAACGAGAAAAACTTCAGGACCATCGCAGAAGACTACCAAAAGCAGATTCTAAACCTTGAGATAAAGGTGAAGAAAAAGAAGGAAAGTGGTTTTTAACCTATGTTCATAAATAAAGACAAAATAGCATTTAAAAAAAGAGATAGTATCTAAAGAATAATTGGTAAAAATGGAATTAGTTTTTTTATTTATCGGGACGAGCTTGATTGCACTTGCCTATGCAGGATACCTTGCATCAAAGATCAGCAAGATTAAAGTCGAAGACGAAAAGATAAAGGAAATCGCAGACGCCATACATGAGGGAGCAATGGCATTCCTCAACAGAGAATACAGGGTTCTAGTAGTATTCGTCATCGTTATGACCGTCATACTCAGCGTATTCATCGAACCAAAACCCTTTATCGGAATAACATTCATAATCGGGGCATTCTTCTCAGCGCTCGCAGGAAATATCGGTATGAGGATAGCCACAAAAGCTAATGTCAGGACAGCCCAAAGAGTAAAACACAGCCTAAACGAAGGATTATCAACCGCGTTCTCAAGCGGTCTAGTAATGGGATTATGCGTAGTAGGCCTAGGAGTCTTAGGTGTCAGCATACTATACCTGATATTCGAAGATCCGAATATAATATTCGGATTCGGATTCGGAGCAAGCTCAATAGCATTATTCGCACGTGTAGGAGGAGGAATCTATACGAAAGGAGCTGACGTTGGAGCAGACCTAGTAGGAAAAGTAGAGGCCGGCATACCAGAAGATGATCCCCGAAACCCTGCAACAATAGCAGACAATGTGGGAGACAATGTAGGTGACGTAGCAGGGATGGGAGCAGACCTCTTCGAAAGCTACGTTGACAGCATCATAGCCGCCATGTTACTTGGAACCTTCTTCATAACAACATCATCCAATGCAGTCATACTACCACTTGCTATCTCAGCAGTAGGAATACTATGCGCAATAATAGGCAGCTTCTTCGTAAAAGAAACAGGCGGAGACATCGAAAAAGCCCTTAATCGCGGAATATGGGTTGCAGCCATCCTAATAGCAATATCTGGCTATTTCCTAGTAAACATGATTCTGGGACCCAGTTATATAGGAGTATACTGGAGTATGTTATCCGGTCTTGCAGCAGGAGTAATAATCGGATTAGTAACAGAATACTATACATCCGCGAAACACCAGCCTACAAAAAACATTGCAGACTCAGCAAAGACAGGGGCGGGAACAGTATTGATTTCAGGAATAAGCGTAGGGATGTACAGTACCGTAGTCCCAGTCCTAGTCGTCTGCCTTTCAATACTAGTCTCATTCAAATTTGCTGGCATATATGGTATCGCAATAGCTGCCGTTGGAATGCTATCAACACTCGGAATAACCCTTGCCTCAGACACATACGGACCAGTAGCAGACAACGCACAGGGAATAGCAGAGATGGGTGGCATGGGCAAAGAAGTAAGAGAACGAGCAGAAAAACTAGATGCAGTAGGGAACACAACAGCCGCGATAGGAAAGGGATTCGCAATAGGATCAGCAGCATTAACAGCACTAGCATTATTCTCCGCTTATGTTACAGCAGCAAAGATCGACGTCATCAACATAATGGATGCTAAAGTAACAGTAGGATTATTCATAGGAGGCCTACTACCATTCCTATTCTCATCCTACACAATGAGTGCCGTAGGCCATGCTGCAGAACAGATGGTACAGGAAGTAAGAAGGCAATTCAAGGAGATAAAAGGATTGATGGAAGGGACTGCTAAGCCAGATTATACTAGCTGCGTAGACATCAGCACAAAGGCGGCTATACACGCAATGACTATTCCAAGCCTTCTCGCAGTCATAACACCAATAGTAGTCGGATTCACACTCGGAACAAGCGCTCTTGGAGGGCTTCTAGCAGGAAATGTCGTCACCGGATTCGTACTTGCAGTAATGATGGCAAACGCTGGAGGAGCCTGGGATAATGCCAAGAAATACATAGAAGAAGGAAACCTAGGCGGAAAAGGAAGCGATGCGCACAAAGCAGCAGTTGTAGGCGATACAGTAGGCGACCCATTCAAAGACACAAGCGGACCAAGCCTAAACATATTGATAAAACTCGTATCAATAGTAGCCCTCATATTCGCACCATTATTTGGAACAGGAATAATATAAGAGGCCCAAACAACAATGTGGAAGAGAATAATCTTCAGCCTAATATTAATAGCAGTTATTCAGACAAGCGCTGCTGAAGTCCAGATCATAGAACTACATTCAGAACCACAGGTCATTTCACAAGGAGAATGCACAACCATTAGCCTTGGAATCAATTATATCAACGATGTAAACTGCATAATAAGCGATTTTAAATTAGAAATCGAGAATCAAGAGGGTTTACAACTTGAATGCAGTGACCTACCAACAGAGTATGGTATCTACAATGAAAAATGTCAAGAACTAGACTTAAAGCTTCGTATTGACGAGACTAATTTTGATAATTGCTACACATATGGTGGAGACAATCAATACGATTACAAGATAGACTTATGCTTTCCCATAGACATTCCAGAAGGAGAATATACAATAAAAGCAACTGTTGATTCAAGAATATCTTCAGAGACATGAATTAGAATCACTAAAGGAACCAGCAAGCCATACAATAATACTCCAGACGACAATAGACCAGGAAAACAAGACAATGATTCTGACAAAAGCATCATTGAAACAATTGATGTTCTAAAACCAAAGAACCTATCAATCGGATTTTTAATCCTAATCCTAGCTGGCCTGATAATATGGAGAAAACAAGCTAGATAATATAGCCTAATCCCTTAAGGTGGGCGAGCGTCATATTATCCATCTTTCTTGTAGACTCGTTTGGTCTATCTAATTCTTGGATGGTTGATAGAAGTGTTGATTCAAGCTCTGATGCAATATCCGGGTTCTCAGATACAATATTATTCAATTCATTTGGATCTCTACGGACGTTAAACAGCTCAATACCAGTTGTATTATCTGGATTTATAGAGTGGATAAGCTTCCACTCATCCTTGATAATCCCCTTTTTCACATAATTACGAAGATAATTTTCAGATATAATATGTTGATGCTTACCAGTAAATAGATCAACACCATCAATATCAGATCGGGTTTCCTTCCCGATAAAAGAGGTCACCGTAGGGTAAATATCAACGAGTGCTACATTCTTAGATATCCTACCAGGATTTAATCCAGGAGCCCATACAATCAAAGGCACATGAACCTGCTCATTGTATAGAGAGTTCCCATGAAACAGGTTGTTATGCTCCATGAACTCTTCGCCATGATCAGCAGTAAAAACAATCAATGACTTGTTAAAAACATTTTCATCGCTTAAAAAGGAGAATAAATCATTAATCGCATAATCCAGATACTTGATTTCACCATCATAAGACGCTTCCATCCGCGTGATATCTTCACTAGACAAATCCAGACTACAGGACATATTGCTAATACATAACTTTAGATCAAACATATCCTTCCCAGAGTGTGGCCGAATCCCACCACGAACGCTAAGGTTACGGTATATATTATATTCAAGTGGCGGCATATACGGGTCATGCGGATCAATGTAATGAATCCATAAGAAAAATTTGTTATCCCTGTTTTCCCGCACCCATTTTTTAACTTCTTGATTAACAACCAAAGCTCTCCTATTAAACACCTTTTCCTCGTTAAAGTAGTCAAATCCCTGGCTAAAACCGAATATCGACTTAACGTTGCCAATTGTGACAAAAGCTCCTGTATGAAATCCTTCCCCCTTCATGACTTCAGCAAGCGTTGTAACCGAGTCCCGGATAAAATTCCCTGCAGTAACGCCTGTAACAAGGTGTTTAAACGAATACAATGAAGAGTGTATAGATGCCATAGACGGCCTAGTCCAAGGAGCCTGGGAAAAAGCATTTGAAAACACAACACCTTTTTTTGCATAAGACTCGATGAAAGGAGTAGTATCATGGATATACCCATCCAGATTAGTATGATCCATCCGGGTAGACTCGATGGAAATCAAGATGACATTACAATCTTTACATGATCGTAGATTCTTATCCATTGAAATATTGTTCTCAGACAGAACCCTATGTTGGAAAAACCCAAATAAAACAATGGATAAAAAGAGAATAAATAAAAAAAAAATTATCAAATTAGGATTATTAGAGGGCATATATACTTCTATTTAAAATAAATCTATAAAAGTATTTTAAAAAAAAAGTGAATCACACTAAAATGGATAAAGAAGATACTCTGAGAAAAATCGCAAAGATTACTCATATATATGACTTGCCGC
>CAYREE010000061.1:0-5647 GCA_964423225.1 uncultured archaeon
CCCAGAAAATCATCCGTGACATAATATTAAAAACCAACCATTACCCGGTTTTTAATAGAATGAATAAAATCCCATATGAGATTGGTATAAAGACTGCAGTATCCTACTTGAAAAACATTCCGGGGATAGTCGGCATATATCTTAGAGGCAGTATAGCCACAGGTAATTTTAACCCGGGTAGAAGTGACATAGACATTGTAATAGTCGGTAGATGGGATGATGCAATACAAGAAAGGAGATTTATTGAAAACGTCTGGAGGCGTATGACTAGGCTCGGAAGCGTATTTCCCTTCTTTCATCACGCACATATCTTCAGTCAGGAGGAAGTTGGTATGCTCGAATGCAGAAGATCTCAGACTTCGATAAACACCTATCAGACAAGATGGTTCACATGGAAAAGATTATGGGGAGAGGAATTCAAGAAACAAGATATGGAAGTCGATCATCATCTTGTTTCAATAGAACATTTTCAGGATGCCCTCATGAGATATTTCAAATACTATAGTTTTTCCCATATCCACTACAGCTCAAAAAAGAAGAAAGCATATTTGAAAGGCATATACAATGCGTTCAGCGAGATATTAAGGGGATATTACGGGATCAATCATGAGACAAAGGAACTTATCACATGGGAGGATGCTATCAACCAGAGCCTTGAAAAAAATGATTTTCCAGAAATACACGAAACATTAAATGAATTAAAGAAGATGCAGGAAGGCTCATTCCCACAAGATATTGAAGATTTCTGGATTAGAACCTATTCAAATACAATAAGTTTTCTTAACAGGGCATGTGCAAAAAAGCAGAAGGTTTTTATTGAAAATAAAGTTAGTGGTGGACTAGTATTAAAGCCGTCCAAACATGTCTTTCACCAAGAAACACTAGAAGATGTTACATGGCAGGTTAAACCACTAGCCAACAACATATATGATTCAACAAAAGACGATATCATCAACATCAGCCTCGGATCGATTGCTCCAAGCAATTATGACTATGCATTCTACATCACATTGAAAGAGGATATTGGAAAAGAAGGTATCAAAAACGTGATTACAAAGACACGCGAATGCTATCAGGAACATATCAGGGAAATAGATGAGAATTACTTCAAGAACCTCAAGTATCCCATAATTGTCACAAAGAACATGCTTGAAACAGATTATCTATTTTATATGGGACCAGTTGAACACTATTACAGGAAGGTTCATGAGAATACAATTGTTGGAAAACCATTGAAATTAGAGGGATATGCCCCTCCAAATATCCTAGCATATACGATAGCATCAAATACAACCAAGATACTCCACAAGATACGTAGAAACTTCGGTTACAGGTATGAGAAAGGACATGAAATCATTTTCAAAACATATCTATTGGACTTGATGACAGGAATCATCCCAGCAACCAGACTAATGATCGACAAACAAGTAGTTGTGACAACACCCTTAGAAGCATTAAATGAATATCAAGAAGCATATGACGATGACTACACTAGTTTCCTTAAAGACTTTTATAAGGGTTATGCCGGGAGAAAAATCAATGAACTAGACCAGTTCGATATAAAGGATATGATAGACGAATGCTTCCCACACATACATGAATTTATGAAAGAAACAGCAAGAACGCTAAATAAACTACATCCACCATAATACCCTTGATTGATTAATATATTATCTCAGAGTAATTTTGTCTTACATGGCTAATGTCTTATTCCTGGATTTCCACGGAGTATCAGTAAGCATTGAAACAAGTTCTAAAGGACTGTTAAAAGAGATTGAACGAGACTTCAGCTACTTCAAGGTAGGGGAAGCAGATCCATGTATTAAGATATCATTATTCCAACATAACCCGCCATATGAAAAAGTGCCTAATGTAAAGGCGTCTTTATACAAACCTAATGCAGTAGCATATGACCAGGGTGATCGACGATATGTTGTCTACAACAAGTCTGCACTAACCATCTATAACTATTCTAATAAAGAGGGTGAAATCTACTGTAAGGACTCAGCCTACCTGCATGAACTAACATACTTACTAATCCATTCAACCATAGGCAAAGCATTGGACTTAAATGGATTGCATAGAATACATGGAATGGGATTCGAATATAAGGGTACTACCGGAATACTACTTCTGCCAGCAGGCGGAGGAAAGACTACTATGGCATTGAACCTGTTGGAAAGAGACGGTTTCAAACTAGTATCCGAGGACACCCCACTTATCACGAGAGACCTGGATATACTGCCATTTCCAATAAGACTTGGAGTCTCTGGCGAACTGAAAACCAAGGTGCCAAAAGAGTTCATAAGAATCTTCAAAAGATCAGAGCATGGACCAAAAACACTCATCGACATCGAGTATCTTGGCGATAATATAGCAGGTAAATCCAGGTTGGATATCATCTTGATAGGTGAAAGATGCTTCGCCAAGAGTGCGAACATTAGTAATGCATCATGGTATAACGCATTACCAAGCCTATCAACCAATATCATAATAGGACTCGGCCTACCACAGATACTTGAACATTTATTCAGATTCAGCTTGAAAGACTTATCCTGGATGTTGAATGTGGGATTTTCCCGCATGATTACCAGTATTAAGGCATTATACCATGCTAAAACATATTTTTTCAGCCTTGGGACCGATGTTGGAAAGAATGCTGACACACTAATAGAATTCCTCGTAAAAGAGATTGAGGCTGATTAAACCTTATAAATCAATAAGGCGAAATAATAAGTCCACCAAAAAAAAAGTGACTGTTCGCAGGGGTTGCCTAGCCTGGTTCGGCAGTCGGCTGCAGAGAATCTTTTTCGCAACGCGAAAAACGTATACGAAAAGGAACACAGCAACCGACGAACGGGAGTTCGAATCTCTCCCCCTGCTAGAGGTCGTCGGTTCCAATCCCCCACATATCTATAGGGGATTGAACTGATAGCATAATGCGGTAAAAGGGTTTCTAATTTCTTGGAGGAAAAAAATGAATCCAAGAACAAGGAAATCAACATACACAACAGAGAAGGACAACTACGGTCTGCCTTATCCTATTTGGACAGACACCCTATTCCAAAGAGTTACTAGTATTCAAATCAGAGTACACGTTTTGATTGGAATAAATAGATAGGCCAAGTAGTAGATAGGGCAAAAAGAAGAGTACTCCTGCCTTTAGATATTTATTGAAAGCAAATTTTAAATCGACATTAGGATCGTTTTTTGTTAAATTAGCATTTCACGAGGATTCAATATACAATTCATGACCTATATGATTAGTTCCTTTGCTGAAGTCTGCCTTGGATATCCGCTACCTTTTCGTTGATGGACCCAGCATTTTGTTTTTCGTTATTGGCTATATTGTCAATAAATTGGGAGAGTATCCCGATGTTTGACGTTGGATCTTTGCAGAGTGTGGGGGATTCCGTAGCTAGGATTATACCAGCACCCCTGATGAGGTCACTTCTTTCTAATTTACTTTCGGCATGCATGTAAACAGCTGCACCTATGTAGTGTTCGTTGGAGGGGACAGCCAGTCCAATATCACCGCCTTCGAGATGTCTAAAGACTACGTCCGCGGCATGCTCCTTTATAAATCCGGGTGTGAAATGACTGGAACCCGCAGCGAGCATGAATTCTAGGGTTTCATGAACTTCAATGGGAATTGTCTTATGTAAAGCTTTTTCCACACCAAATAATGCGACATGCATCCCCTCCGCATAGCATGAATTATGAACAATTCTTCCCTCAGAATTAGGTTTAATGTATACAATTGCATCGGTATCCGAGTCGGGGATGGTCACCCTTGCCGTCAATCCAGACCGATTGGAATTAATTCTCAAAGAACGCTCAATAAAATCTTTTTTCGCAGTAGCAAAATCCCGGGTAGTAGATGTATCCTCTTGGATTAAGCCTTTTATATCCTCGTTTAAAACTGCGTAAGATTCAAGAAAAGACCCCAAATCAGTGAACACCCTTATTCGCGGAGGCTTTACATTGAATAAAGCGGATATTTCTTGTGAATGAGCTTCAACCTGGGAGGAAATCGAATCACTAGTCATTGCATGCCCATTCGAAAAATTAATAGAGTTTGGGAGAGACCCATTAAGTGATCTATTCTTACGTAAAAAATTCATAATAAAATCTACGCTCTTTTGTAATTTAAATATATATTGAAATAGTATTATCTACTAGAACGCGTGGCACCTTGCAACTTCTAAATCATAGTTCAGCGCGGACGTGCCCTCTATTTTTTCCTTAACTCCAGCATTTCTTTACCCAGTATTTTAACTTCTAGTTCTTCGCCTTTCTTCCAGTCGAATCCCCGGACTATTGCTGTTGGTAGGAAGATGTTATATTTTCCTTTTGATTCCCGTAACCTCATTGCATAAACTAAAGTTTATACATATGTATTTATCCAAAGTTAATATTCTGTTAAGGATTTGAAGTATCGGGAGTAAACACTCCCCCTGCTCTAGATATGGTGTTCGGAATACCTAGCGGTTTTTTTATGCTAGGATTCCGTTATACCCAATTCTGAAAGTTATGAGTTCTTGGAGGGCCCAAAGTTATGCCTCTCTTTTATTTTCTTGTAGATAATACCTAATTGTATCTGGAAATGAAAAGAATATATTCCCTCCTTTTATTGATCGTGTTTTGCTCTTGCCAAGTTATGGCGGAATATGATGTTAGCGATCCCTGTAAAAATATGGGTGATGGGTTGGCAGAGTATGTTGTTTCTTCTTGTGATTGTTCAATCAGGATTGATACTTTTTGTTGGGATAGTTTTTGTGCAGGAAAACATGGCGAAGAATTAATTGGCAGAGATCTTCAGGTAGGATGTATTCCTCATTGTATTAATAATTGTGGTTATTACTGCGGGAGAAAAGCAAAATGTGAACAATTTAAACATCAAGGGGATTCTAATGATGTTGATGACATACAAGACATTGATGTTGACTCTTTTGATGACTTGACTGAAGATGAGAAAAAATCAGTAATTGAAAAGATCGATGAGGATAATATATTGAATACCCGAGAGTTTGTCGATTTTATCCGCGCTATTGAGGAAGGAAATCCTGGAAAAAACTGGAGACAGATTATCACAAAACTACACGCAGAGTATTATGAGGAGGACGTAGACCTTTCTTTTTTCAGCATACGCTTGTTTAAAAACGGGCCTGAAAATGAGGGTTATGACAATGTTGACACCATTATTCATAGAGCTCCGCCCCGCATCATACTACTTGATGATGGGACCAGGTTTAATACAGCCCACACTTACGCCGGCATTAGGGCCGGCCTTAACAGGGGGAGAGTGACGTCATGGTTTATGACTAATGTTAATACTGGTTGGGGTGATACGGTTCAAGTATTGGGCGAGTATTTGAAGTTCAATTTTAAGGGTGCGTCAGGCTATAAATCCCCAGATCAGGTTTTAGGAAACAAGGCTTCTAAAGTACTCCAGACGGATCTTAAAAACAATCCAGGAAAGAAACTTTCTCAAGCATATGCAGATTACTTTGGATTGACTGGTGCGGGTCAGAAGAAGAGTTCTTCGAGCAAAGACATGACCTCAAAGTCAGCAACTAACGCATACAAGGAGTATATTAATAAATACAATAAGCCTTAGTATAGTCATTCTCTGGTATAGGCTCTT
>CAYREE010000061.1:5657-13098 GCA_964423225.1 uncultured archaeon
GGGTAAGGGAGATACTCCTGAGGCTCAACAAGCATACAAGGAATACAAGCTGGCGAAAGAAGAATACGAACAGATTGCAAAAAGTACAAAATAACGACAATAGGCAAAAATTTTATTGAACCGCCAGTGGTAAGTGATGTTAACGATTTATTACTTTAGTAATGTTATCCATCAATCTTTGAATAGTCTATGGCGAGTAGTCTACTACCACTTCATAATCCACGATCCTCTCTTCTTTGTTGGGGTGATAGTTGATAAAAGTTGATTCCAATGTTTCTCCAGGATTCAGACCACCATCCGAAGTCATAATGGACTTGGCTCCTATCGCTAAAACCTTCCCGTCACCATCATAGAATATCGCTACTGTCCCATAACTTGGGGCCTGTTTTTCTCCAGTGTTCTTGAATGTAGCCTTCACTTTATAGAATCCTTGTTCTTCAATATGAGATACGCCAGATACGCTTATCTGCTTATATGGCTCAGATGTGTCTTCCACAGATGTGTCTGGATCCACAGTATATTCGCCTATAGTGTATTCATCTTCCTCGCCAACAGTCATGTCAAAGGCTCCAGCCTGTCCTGGATCTAACCTTGATGGAAAGACTACTCTATCATCCCATTCTTCCTCGACACCATTGCTTGTCACAATACTAACTTTAGCCCTAACGTGTTTCAACGGGACTTTCCCATCATTAAGGATCTTACCGGTTATATGATACCATCCATTCCCCTTGACATAATGGTGGGTTGACACCACTTTAAGCGGGTTTGGAGGAAGTGTAGTACTAGTAGACAAAGTCGTTGCTATCGTCCCAGTAGTCGTAGTAGGAGTTGGTGGAGGAGGAAAAATACATGCAGAACAAAAAAAGACGATGATCGTAAGTAGTATCGGATATTTCATCTTCATTATGACTCTTGTATTATTATTCATTGAAAATGTATAAAAACAGTGTTGTAAGATCAATATTCATATGTCTTCCCATGCTCATACCCATCTGAAATACCCTTGCATGTTGACTCGTCTCTGCAAAACTGAGTGGGTCCAGGACATCTTGAACAGGCAATCCAATATTGTTTTAAACAACAGCATCGATATCTTTCAGTCATAGGATAATACATCGCAGTGATGCATGCAGTATGGCAAGTTTTTAATTCCTTTAATTCCTCTTCCTTAGCCTGGCATACTTCAAAAGAATCTACGTTCTCACCAATCCAAACAAAATCCCACTGGCTGTCACAATAGTCATCACAGTCTATCGGCATGCATTTCCAGCAGGGTGGATCAGGCTGCTCGCACCCTTCGTCGATAGCACACTCATTGTTGCAGTATATATCACCATCATCATCAAATGTCATTAGATACGTGTCGTCTGGACATACTTCCTCACAGGAGTAACAGTAATCCTCACCTAGTTTACATTTATTATGCGCTAGATCACACTCTTTCTCACAGTCTGATTTAAGCCTCGTTTTCGGAGAAGCACATGATTCCTCACATTCATAGCATTCATCATCATTCATATTACATGCCGATCCTTCTAGATCGCAGTTGTTTTGACAGGCACTTATCGTGATATAAGTATCTTCAACACATTTTTCCTTGCAATAAAAACATCCATCGAAATCCTCTTCACAATAACCATGATCAAGATCACAGTCGTTCATACAATCCTCTTCCAAATCATAATAACCTTCAGGACATAGCGTCGTCGTAGTCGATGAAGTCGAGGTTGTCGTAGTACGCGTAGTAGAGGTTGAAGTTGTAGATGTAGTCGTGGAAGACGTTGTCGTAGTGGACGAAGTAGTAGAAGTAGTAGTTGACTGGGTTGTAGTCGTAGTAAACAATGTAGTGGTGCTAATCACCGTATCATTTCGTCCAACACACTTGCAATCCCTCGTGCAGATAGGCCTTTCAGGTCGCCGACATCCCGTGGGATCCTTTGCCCAATCACATTCCTCACCAGCTGTGAAGGATTCTACCCGACCATTACCACAACAGCATCTTCGAGGACAGTTCATCCCCAACTCACCACATATCTTATTTATATGCGCCTGTAAGACAAGCCAAGGATGTCCTGGTGCCTCGGCCATGAGGCTGTTTAGATTGGCTCCTGGAACAGGGATGGATACTTTTCCATTGATACCATTCTTAACTGGGAACTGTCCTGCATCAGCCCTCTTCTGTAGATCCGCGATAGCAGCCTGCCTGTAGCTTTCTTTGTTGACCCACTGTCGTAGATACTTGAATTTTATGGTGTTGATGTGAATTGATCCATCAGGGAGCATGTCAAAATTCACGTGATATTCGAAATACTCGTCCTTCAAACCCATTAGATGACCGAGCTCGTGTGCGAAGATATTGCAGGTATCAGTATCTGCGAATATGCCGGTCACAGGCTGGTTGAATGGTACTACAGTGAAGTCTTCGCCAGGTAATCGCCCGCTCTTGATCTCAGACCTCACTTCACCCTGGGGCGGTACACCTTTAACTTCAATGCAATGAGCATCTGGTGGACATTCTTGTTTACTGTCAACAAAAACAGATTCAAAGTGGAACTTTACCTTACAAAAACATTGGCCATATTCCTGATGTCCGTTGGGGCCATTCCATTTTTCCTGGGCTAAACGAGTGCATTCATTTATCTTGGCTTCGTTGACTCCATCACCCCAGAAAGCCATCTTTATCTTTATATCGATATCACAGTCATCTTGACTGATAAGTGTTCTTGCTGTAGAAGAAAGCGAGAATAATAATAGTATTAAGGCTGTGAGAAGGGTAAATCCGCTGATAAATCCAAGATTAGGTTTCAATCCTATAGCCTCCATACTCTTTCATATCAGGAACCCATACAAGATTATCCTTATTTTCACTCCACCAGTTCTCCCACTTTTTAATAGAAACCTCACGCTGGTTCATAGAGACATGTAGATCATAGCCAAAGTCTTTACCAGCATAGTAGCGTAAAACCCGAATAGAATAAGAACTCATAGACCTAGGTGGCGCGGATAACAGCCTAGAATAGTCTGAACGTAGATAGTCTATCAATATAGGAAATCCGTCAGTCTCACCTAATCCAACCGCAGTACCTGCAGCAGTCTGCCGTATAGTAGGATCATCATCGTCAAACGCCTTCCTCAAAGCCACAAGAATATCCTTTTTCTTAGCATCATCAGCATCATGACTCACCCTACTTAAAGCATAAACCGCAGCCCATCTCTCAGTCAGATCCTCACTATCTAATAAGACTAATACTTCTGGAACAGCAGACTCTCCCAGGTCAACAATATTTTCAACGTTGTCATATGAATCAGGATCTTCTTCATCAAAGGAATCGACTATATTAGAAACAGTCTTAATTGACGCTGACTCAAGAGTAGTAGATGCGACCTCGATTTTATCACATACCTTGTTTTCATTCCGGTCCATGCAACACTTATTCCCAGTCCGCAAGTACGGGGGATTACAGACGATGTCCCGACCAGTATCTTCTCCACCATTATTAACACACAAACAACCACACAATAGAACAAAGGAGATTAAATACAGGCATCGCATAACAGAATATTAGCCTAAGCCATAATAAAAAGTCAAATCTAAACAATACAAAAGTTCACGGCCATTTATCAACTAGTTTCAGATGCCACTTCTTTTCAAATTTTTTGCGGTCTTCTTTCAAGATGTCTGCCCTTAGCCGGAAATTCTTATGATATTTGTCCAAGCCGTCTTTTTTGACTTGGTCATATTGGTGGTCATGGATTACTTCAGATTTAGGACAATAAACGATCTTATATCCAGCGTTTCTAACAGACATGCAAAGATCCTTATCCTCATTCCCAATTTTGAAATTATTCTCATCGAACCCGCCTATCTCATCAAAAACATTACGTTTAACAAGGAGGGTAGTAGTAGGATACCAGTCGACCTCAGCCTCTTTATTTACTGCTGGATCATCTCTCTGATAAACCTTGTCTTTTTGTAGGCCGAGTTCCACAATCTTGTTATCATCCCATTTTGAATACATGTATTTTGAGCAGTAGTATATCTCTTCATTAGTCCTTAGGATCTTGGAGCCTACCATTCCAATATCATCGGATTTTTTAGCAGTCTCAATTAATGCCTCATCCCAGCCAGGCGTAACTATTACGTCATTATCAATAAAGACGATATAATCCGATTTACTCTCATTAAAACCGATATTACGGGAGCCACCAGTCCCATGATCCTCTTTCATATGAATGAGCTTCACATCAGGATACTTGGATTCAAGATGGTATAGCCATGATAATTCTTCTAATTCCGGGCTAATATCAACGATTATCACTTCAAAAAGACTAGTAGTATTCTTATGAATATGGGCTAAACAGTTCTTTGTTTTTTCATACCTTAGTGCAGATATGATGACAATAGAAATAAAGTTTTCTTTAACATCCATTACAATATAATTACACTTATTCAATTAAAATCTGATTTGATACTACAAATAGACATGATAGAAGCATTGGTGGTAATACCCACATACTGGTCTAGTGACGAGGACTGTATAAAATCAAGGGTATTTGACCATCCTACAACCGATGATGAAACACTATCCCGGCTATTAGCCAGTATGACAAAACAAGAAGACAGGGATTTTGACGTATTAATCCTTGTTGCATCCCCGACTGTGAAAATCGCTAAGAAGGCGGATAAGAAGACATTAGAAATTGTGTCTAAATTCAAGGATGACTTGAATATTTATGTTGCAGGATTTGAGACGTCTAAGATAATCCAACAACAGATAAGGCAGTTGGGATTTGATAATCCAGAACACTTCACAAACACATCATCCTATCCTGGCGTCAGAAATATGGGGATCCTATTATCTAAGGTTCTTGGATACAAGATAGCTATTCACCTTGACGATGATGAAGTGCTTGAAGACCCAGGTTTCATACAGAAAGCAAAAGAATATGTTGGTAAAAAACACAAAGAAACACTCATATCAGGGATTGCAGGAGTCTATATCAATCCAGATAACTCGATATACATCAAGAGAAACCCTTGGAAAGAATGGTATAACCTTATTTGGGACAAGAAAAAATGGATGAATAAAGCATTCAAGATCATAGAACACAAACAAAGATTAAATAAGACAACATTCATGTTTGGAGGAAACATGGTCCTACATGAATATCTAATAAAAGAAGTACCCTTTGACCCATGGAACACACGCGGAGAAGATATTGATTACCTATATAATGCAGGATCATTCGGCCACACAATCCTGCTGGATAATAAGTTAGCAATAAAACACTTGCCGCCCCCAGGCAAGGCAAAGGATTGGTCCAAAGACCGGCAGGATATTATTAGGTTCGCCTATCGACGGCAAAAGATGTTATACATGCTTGAAAAGGGATATAGTACCATTAAGATCTCAGATACGGATCCATATCCAGGATACTTCCTAAGAAAGGATTTGATAATAAGGTTTATACTTTCAAGCCTGCTTAAAGCATTCAACAGATTAATACATCTTGACAGTGAATTCACTGAATATTTTAATAACGCTTATTTCGCATGTTTTCATGCAGTCCGTCAAGCCAGAAAAAATAGGTCAGAGTATATCGATTTTAAAAAACAATGGAAAAACCTAATGGAAGAATTTGACGATGAAAACAAGAAAAACATAAAGTCGTCAATAATCTCATGAATAATTACACTAAATATATAAAACACAATCATATCATTAAAGGATTATAATGAATCCAGAGGTTGAAGCCAGGATAAGAGAGATCGGATCAGCAGATATCGTTGTTGTAATACCAAGCCTCAACAATGTGTCAACGATAGCATATGTGATATACCAGGTCTCTAAGGGATTAGAACAGCATTTTCCCGACAAGAAATCGGTGATAATAAACGTGGATGGGGGCTCAAATGACGGGACAATGGATGTTGCCCGGGTCGTAAAATGCCCGCAAGACAAGATAGTCTATGAATACACCCCATATAAAGGAGTTGCAGGAAAAGGCTCCTCGATGAAATCCGCATTTAATGTAGCTGGACAACTTGATGCACAAGCTCTAGTGATGGTTGACTCTGACCTAAGGAGCATCACACCCGAATGGATCAAACTCTTAGCAGGCCCATGCATAACAGGTGAATCAGACCAGGTAGCCCCATATTACAGCAGGCATAAATATGATGGGACAATAACGAACTTCATCACGCATCCGATGATACAAATGCTTTTTGGTAAGAGGATAAGGCAGCCTATCGGAGGAGATTTCGGTTTTTCTAAAAAAGCCATCCAGGCGATTAATTCCAGCCCATTATGGGAGAGGGAAGAAACACTGAAATTTGGCATAGATATCTTCCAGACAGGAACAACTCTTGGTGAAGGCCTCAATATTACAGAAGCGATATTAGGTGTTAAGATACATGATCCGAAAGATCCTGGAGCAGACCTACAACCAATGTTCAGGCAAGTTGTCGGTAGCTTATGCAATATAGTAGACAAGTATAAGGAAGTCTGGATGGATGTGGGATATAGTCAACCAGTACGAAGGCATCGAGGCAATATCAGATACAGCGAGTCAGAACCCATCGAAGTGCATACTACCTCAATGATCGACAGATTCCTAGAGGCTAGAAACAAATATTCGAGTCAAATAGAATCAGTATTACCCCACGAAATATCACGGCGGATAATAACAATACCTGATTTGAAAGAAGAGTTCATATTTGAGGCTGATTTATGGGTTGACACTGTATTCCATCTCACATCTGCCTGCGTGAAAGCTGATGAGGAATCGCGCAAACAGATTCTAGACATGTTCTGTGGTATATGGCTTGGTAGGGTAGCCTACTTCACCATCGAAAGCAAAGACATGAATGACCGGGAGGCAGAACACCTGATAAAAGACCAAGCCCTGATTTTCGAGGAAAAGAAACAAGAATATGTGGAATTATTCAAGTAATTGATCAACTTATCCTGAATTAAAATAAAAGATAGATAGTGGTATCTAGAGTGTACTAGATACCACAGTCAACAAGCCTTACAATGCTGGTATCAACATCTTCAAGGTCGTGTCAGGGATCAACAAACCCATTGTCGTTGTCGTTATCTTATTTGGTAGTATCAAACCAGGTACAACTAATGACAAAGTCGTCGTAGTCGATGTGGAAAGTGGAATAATATCGACTATAACCGGTCCGAGACCCATCAACGTCGTTGTTGTCGTGGAAGTCGTCACCACAATGCTAGCCATACAACGACAACTTACAGTTCCGCCAAGTTCAGCAATCAACCTACATTCTTGCCCCAAAGCACAAGCCCCATCACATTGTGGATATGTTAATGAACAAGGCTTTGAAAGACTTATTCCAGGAATCAAGCCCAATGTGGTGGTGGTGGTGGTAGTTGATATACCAGGTATTGTTATTCCAGGTATCGTAATC
>CAYREE010000062.1:0-13068 GCA_964423225.1 uncultured archaeon
AAAACGACCTGCCCTACGTATCGCTGGATCAAGATCCCATGGAGCATTCGTTGCTGCAAGGATCATAACACCAGACCTATCATGAAAACCATCCAACTCTGTCAACATCTGGTTGACAAGACGTCTTTCAGCACCCTTCTGACCCATAGAACGCTTGCTAGCAACAGCATCAATCTCATCAAAGAATATTATCGCCGGCGTATTGCGGACAGCTCGTTCAAAGATGCTATGCAACCTACGTTCAGCAAGACCTTCCTCAGGAGACATCAAATCAGTAATCTTCACATTGAAGAAAGAAGCTTCACACTCGCCTGCCGTCGCCTTTGCAATATAAGTCTTACCACAACCCGGAGGACCATACAATAACACAGCACCACCAACTTCACGACCATATTGCTCACTCATATCAGGATGCATGATAGGATACACAATCTTCCTTTTAATCTCCTCTTTGATATCCTTCATACCTCCAACATCATCAAACCTTATCGAGGGTTTAGTTGACTCTTCAATACCTCCAGCACGCTTTAATATATAATCTGAAAGCTCTTCATAGACATCTATCTCACCACTATCTGTGATCTGTTTTTCTGCCTGCCTCAACCAGGGTATGATAGAAGAATCCCGTTCGTCCATAACGAATCTGAAATCCTTCATATTAATCTTACGTTTTGTCCCACCGTGAACCGTCTCACCCCAGGGTATTTTAGCAGCCTCCTCACAGATGGCCGTGATATCCGAGGAAGAATACTCCTCTGAAATCCTCGCCAGCTCGTCAAAGTCAAGGTCTTCTGAAAGAGGCCTGCCTTTCGTGTGAATATTGAATAATGCATGTCTTGCCTCAATGTCTGGGGGTGGGACGAAGACTTGGGTAGTGAATCTCCCTGCCCTGCGTAACGCTGGATCAATATCCCATGGAGCATTCGTCGCACCGATAACAAGGAGATTCTCATTCGTTGATTCAACACCCTCCATATCCGTTAGGAATTGATTGATAAGCATCCGTTCTGGACCCTGCATATTATCCCTAGAGCGTCCAAGAGCATCTATTTCATCAAAGAACAATATTGCAGGAGTTCCTTCCCTAGCCTCCTGGAAAGCCTGGTGTAGTTTTGCTGCAGCTGTCTCAGGCGTATCCCCTATTATCTCCTGTATGCTAAAGCTATAGAAGTTAAAACCGCATTCACCAACAGTGGCACGGGCGATATACGTTTTACCGCAACCAGGAGGACCGTAGAATAATACTGCACCCCCACTCTTCTTTCCGAATTCTTCCGCCAGTTTCTTATTTGTGAGCGGATAGATTATAGATTCTCTGATATGTTCCTTTAAATCCGACATCCCAGCAACATTCGAAAAGTTGATTGCCTCAGCTTCTATTGGAACAGAATCAAGACCATATCCTTTAGTGCCTATCGTAAGGGTTTTAAGCTTTTTCTTAGTTGGATACTGCCAGATCTCACTTTGACCCTTGATTGCGGGAAGATACTTACGCTCCAAGTATTCTTCCCCTTTCAGATAATACGTGCATTCAATGAATGGAAGATATATAATCTCTTCAACATGGACGCTACAATGGAATAAATAGGAAAGAAGGGTCCGGATCTTATCAGGTGTGTGTCGTATCGGTTGTTTCTTAAAAGATTCCTCAAGAACATCAGACTTGTATAAACCTGTTGAAATATCATATCCGCCAAAATCGAATTTCGGTGCGGAAATCGTTTGTTTAATATAATATAAGGTTGTTACGATCCTCCAGTCGGTTATCTCCCTCACAAGTTTTTTAATACCTGATTCATTTTCCCCAGAAGAAAAAATTATCGCGAATTTTTTACCTACAAGCTCTTTAGCGGCCTGTTGTTGGTTAATATCCAGGTCTTCAAGATTCGTGGTTCCATGAGCAACTAGATATCCTAAGAACTGCATTGCTTGTGGAGATAGCCTAAGCATCTCCATTAAGATATCATTTCTTTGAACAAGAACTTTATCCACATATTTCCTATCAAACACCTTCTTGAACTTATCCTCCACCCCATGCCCAAGCTTATAATATAAGGTAAGGTCGGTAAGATCTACAAAAAATGTATTATAGACGCCAGTCGGGAATTTCTGCCCCTTCTTCTCAATCTCTTTTACAGCAGATAATTTCAATAAGGGAGTGTACCGTCCCTCCAACGAAAATTGTTCCGACTCGCCACCCTTGGCTTTGATAGTCTCTTTTACCTCAAATACAGACTGCTCCATTATATCTTTTGCAATAACGAATGTATTTGTCGGGTATTTGTTGAATCTCATCTTATATATAAAATAATTTATATTAAGGCTTTTATACGCTCGAAAAATAATATTTTTATTAAGTTATAGATTAATGATATAGTATTAGTCAGGAAAAGACAATACTCTCGTGAACATGAATAAGATGCTAGGTCCTGCTTTGATAGCAGGAGTACTAACAGGATTCATAGGAAGTTTCATAGACTTCATCATCGGATTCATACCATGTATTTCATGTGGAACATGTCTTCTATGTTTTGTCTGGCCGATATTAAGCGGTCTTGCCGGTGCATTCCTACTGTCACGGAAAGGAGCATTAGAAAAAAATGATGGGATTATCGTAGGTGCATTATGCGGTATTTTCGGTGGTTTGACATCAGTTATGATTGGGGTTGTATTACTCGCATTAAAGACTGTGTTTGGAATAGGTGCGAATATTATAATGCCGGCAGCAAACATTAAAACAGGTCTTGCACAGGCAGGGATAGCAACCGCAATCATGGGATTGGTAGGAATACCCCTTCTAATAATTGGATCCTGTATCACACTAGTAATATGGCTTGTATTTGGAACATTAGGAGGATTCATCGGATCTTCAATATTTGGGAAGAAATAAGACACGTATCAATATGAAGACTGGCTTCATCGTTTACATCCTGTTTCTATCAATCACATCGATGATATGCTTGCTTATCCTTATGCCAGTTATCTTAAAGTTGAATGGATATATCATGCTCTCAAATAGTGTTTACATAGTTTTTGCGAGGGTATGCCACCAGATTAATGAACGATCCCTCATAATATTCGGGTCAAAACTCGCTGTTTGCGCAAGATGTACTGGAGTATATATTGGGCTTATGATTTCGACACTTGCCTATCCGATTATTAAAAGGATTGATGATGATCACATACCTCAGAATAAGATATTGTTACTTGCAACACTTCCAATAGCCATTGATGGTTTAACCCAGCTTTTCGGTGTGAGAAACAGCATTAATATCCTAAGAGTATCAACAGGATTGCTTTTTGGATCCGTGATACCATTCTATCTAATACCCATATTCACAGATATCACAACACAGTTATTCAAATATTTAAATAAGAATGGAAGGCATAATTGAATACAAAGTAAAAAAATGAGCAAAAAAACTAAAGAAGATGAGGAAGAGATGATAGCAGACAAAGACGATGAAATCATTTCCGAGGAAACACATGATAAAGAAGAGAAATCAGCAGATGATAAAGAAAAAGGCGCTATTACGGGGGGAGATGAGGATTTAACATGTGCTATCGCCCATGGATCAATACTACTTTCCCTTGCAATAACCGTTTTCTCAATATTTGTCCCACTGATAATCTGGCTGACACATAAGGAAAAATCAAAAAAAATATCCTTCCATTCCAAACAAGCACTGATATATCAAGTCGCAGTATACATTATACTCTCCATCATTACTTTAATTACCGTCATATTAATGTTCTTCGGGATTGGATTCTGCTGTATTCCAATAATTGTGGTATTGCCGTTAATAGCAATAGCTTATGGAGGATATGCGGCCTACAAGACATATACTGGTGAAGAGTTCAGATATGTGTATATCGCTGATATCATAGAAAAAAAATAAATCAGGAGATAAATCAAAGGTGATATCTTGATTGAAATCAAGAATTTAACAAAAGAATTCAAGGACTCAACGAGAAAGGTTATAGCAGTCAGTAATTTGAATATGAGTCTGAGACAGGGGGAGATATTCGGATTGCTTGGTCCAAACGGTTCTGGAAAGACAACAACCATTAAGATGATATCGACCTTGTTAACACCGACTTCAGGAGATATTTTTGTTAAAGGACTTAGTGTATGGACCCAGGGAGTGGATGTGCGAAAGCTGATCGGATCTGTGTTCGGACAAAAATTAATATACCGCAGATTATCAGGTAGAGATAATCTAAGGTTTTACGGCGGAATATACAGTGTACCAGATTTAGACAGTAGGATAGATGAGTTAGCAGACATGTTTGATTTGACTCATGTATTGGACTCTATTGTTGAAACATATTCAACAGGTATGGTATGCAAACTTGCTTTGGCAAGGGGACTGATTCATAATCCAGATGTGTTGCTACTTGATGAACCAACCGTTGGCTTAGATCCGCATGTAGCAATACGACTTAGAGAAAGAATTAAAAGATTAAAAGAAGATGATAAAACAATTCTATTAACCACACATAATATGAGTGAGGCAGAAGAGTTATGCGATAGGATTGGGATCCTTTTTCAGGGAAAACTGCTGACCATAGACACTACAAAGAATCTGAAGGACATGATGGATGTAAAGCAGAAACTTAACATAGTCTTTGATATAAGCGATATTGACAAAGCTTCTAAAATATTTGATGAGATAGATGGGTGTAAAGGGAGTCTAAAAATAAAAGATTATCATGATCTCGGGGAAAAAATCAAGATAATAGAACAGTCAAAGATAAAAGTAAAAGAGTGTAATATAAAGGCAACCACGTTAGAAGATGTTTTCGTACATTTTTCAAAGGATTAAATGGATTTGGTATTTTGTAATCACAGATTTTAAGGTTACTTATAGATTTAAAACTAGGATACTCGCTAAGTTCTTTGATCCGTTTGTACCATTGATATTATTCCTACTCATCTATTCTGCAGTTTTTAATGTTGGAAACGTTGATTCACTCGGATTTATCACGAAAAATAATTTTGGATTATATGTTCTGGGCGGATTCCTATCTTTTGCATTCATGGTGACTCCATGGGGAAGGACTACAATGTTATTTGACAAATATTACCAAACCCTCGAAGGATTGATGCTAGCTCCTATGAGTAGATTCTATCTACTAGCAAGCAAGGGTGTTAGATCGTGTATTGAAGCAATAATAGGGATAACCCCACTTTTAATAGTGTTTATATTAACACATCCGGACTTAGAGATCAGTTGGACCCTAATACTCGGCATCATAATGACGATATTAGGATTCATAATAATCCTTTCAATAGATTTTATTATAACCGGGTTAGAGATAACCAATGAAGGATTAGCAGAGATATTCAGACTATACGGGAAAAACGCCCTGCTTTTCTTTGGATGTGTATATTATCCGATAGAAGCTTTCCCAAGCGAATTATGGATTTTTATATATATTAACCCAGTTTTTCACATTGTTGATATCATACGGATGGGGCTGATGGGTACTACCACATTTCTCCCGTTACCAATATCAGTTGGCTATGTGTTATTTCTATCAGTATTACTACCCTTTTTGGCAGTAAAGACATTCAATTATATATTCTCAAGATATAGTATTCAAGGCTACTAGATACTAATCATTGATCGCAACTTATTGAATGGTTTAAAAAAAAGATTTAAGACAGGGTGAAGTGTCTGCATTACGTATAGCTCTCTCCTAATCCATTTTAATGATAAAGGCGGTTTAATAATTCCACTAGAAGTAAGAACATTATTTGCATCGTTCACATTCATCATTCTATCAATACTACCTAATAATTCCATGTTTCGCTGAGATTCTACACCAGACCGAATTCCCTTTCTTCCTAAAGGATGATTGGAATAATCATGGTTTTGATGTACTGCAGTGATAATATTAGTAGCATTTATCACAGGTATGTGATTTAACCGGGCATTATACACCATCCAATTATCATATCTTGGACGACCTATTGAAAAGGAGGGGATATCACCCAAAGTATTTTTATTGAAGATAAAATAGTCCATTCCATCAGGTATGTGAAGGCATCCTTCATCCACGATTTTTTTTTCAAAATCCATGATTTTCGAATGTGAATCAAAATCTAGTGGTTCAAGAACATCTAGGTCTATTCTTTGCCCAATAATTAAAAATTTTTCCAGATTATCCAACACGGTTCTTACAGCAGGGATAAAATCCGGTAGTAAAACAATATCTGAATTAATAAAGCAGAGAACCTCATTTTTTGCAGTTTTTTGAGCAATATCAATAGCACTATTAAAAAGGGGTGTTCCAAACTCATTCTTCTCTATTACAGGTATATGTCTCAATCCAAAATGATCAGCAGTATCTTTTATACCCTCTTCATCACCAAGAAGAATGATATCCAGGTCTGGCTTGATATTCACCCAGGATCTAATAGCATTTTTTTGGATAATATCAATATGGCCAATAAAAGGCTTAGGTACAGCAATTAATGTTATCATAGTATCATAAAATCATATTACCTTAAAATTTCAATAGAGAAAATCCTACCGCCCCGATCTGAAACTGAAGCAAGGATAATATTTAATGCTTGATCCAACGCCAACTGGCTCGTACCCGTAAGCTCAATGAATACATTGCTAGTAGACTCTGATAACCTTGTTAATTCCCCATTGATGATTGGTGGAAAAGAAAGAACATTATTGTTAGAGTCTATGAATAACGGCCATTTATCAAATCCTTCTAGGGTCCATGCATAATCCTTTCCTTTTGGATGCTTTACAAGTATTTCTCGCATAGACAATTCCTCATCCATATCAAGCGGGATAAAACCAACAGAATCTGGATTAACAGCTTTATAAGTGAATGGAGGAATGATCTTATCCAGATCATGAACTCCTATAGCTACTTTTGAGCGGTGTCTACCATGAGTCAAATGTAGTTTTTCTTGGATCTGCATTAATGACTTGACTGAATAATCATCAAGCAGAATGTCTTTTACAATAGCTCCAGTACAATACGGCCGTACAGTATCCACTGATCTGTCTGAGATTATTTTTATATCGGATTCTGCTACTTCATATTGTGGAAGACCTTTAGTCTTTGATAGGAATCCGTTTAATGCACGTGCAAAACCCTCGATACTTAACATATCTGGTCGATTAGGGAATATTTCTATAACTAGTTTTTCCTCGTTGATCTCCTCTAATCCAACACCCATCATGGATATCCACTCGCTAAGCTCTTCTAAAGTGAATCCTTCACCGATAAGTGATGTTAAATCCTTGTAATCGTATTCTACTGATGGCATAGGTGTTTTAATTAAGTGAACTAATCTAATAAATTCATATTGTATTATGAGAGGTTTTATATGAGAGTTTTGATAATAGGCGGGGGTACGATGGGCAGGCATATTGCAATGAATCTGCCTGAACACGAGATTACTCTCGTTGAATTGAATCAGCATAAATGCACTAGAATTGAACAAGAGTTAGATTTAAAGGTTGTCCAAGGAGATGCTAGCAAGCTATATGTCTTAAAAAAGGCAAATTTTGATGATTCTGATGTTTTAATTGCTGTTACAAGCAATGATGAAGTGAATCTTTTCCTGGCTTTGCTTGCGATAAAGAGGGGTAAACAAGCTGTTGCACGAGTCAAAGAACCTGAATACATACCATTATTCAACGAGTTGGGTATTGACAATATTATATCGCCTGAACAAAGGGCTGCGATGGATATAGCGAAAAAGTTGACCTGGAGTTAGCTTTTTACCGATGATTTAGAATGAATAGTGTTTTTTACCTGATAAACTTCGACGACATAAAGATATCCCTTAGGGATCTTGCCGCAATAATTCAGATGCTGTCAATAGTCATGTTATTCCCGCTAACAGCAACATTGTATTATAGTGTAGAAACTGGCATTCTAAACCGTTTAATAGAGGCTTCTGCATTTATCTTACCCTCAATTATACTATACGTCATATATCGTTTATTATATCTTTTTAGGATTGATGCTGTAACAAAGACTAAACATATTATGATAACTGTTGCACTTGCATGGTTTATCATGGCACTTGTGGGAGCACTTCCATTCATTATGCGTGACGCCTTAACACCCCTGGATTCTTTTTTTGAGAGTATGAGTGGTTGGACGACTACAGGATTCAGCATGATCTATGATTTTGAGGCTGCAGACAGAGACCTCCTATTATATCGTGGTATAATGCAGGGTGTTGGAGGTCTTGGTGTGATATCGCTTGGAATGATGGTATTACTTCATGGAACGAGTCCGGGTATTGGTTATGCTGATATTGGAATACAAAAAATCAAACCAGGTATAAAAAGCACTATAGTCGAGGCATGGAAGATATATGGATTATACATACTCATAGGAATCGTACTTCTAAACGTGGCAGGGATGGGTTTATTTGATGCAGTCAATCATAGCTTTACAGCTGTTGCAACAGGAGGATTCAGCACACGATCAAATGTCGGATATTACGATAGCGTATTGATAGAGACAATACTGATTTTTTTAATGATAGTAGGTATGACAAGCTTCATACTACATTATCGTCTATTCAATGGGGATTATTGGAGCGTGTTTAAAAGCGCGGAGGTCCGATATGGTCTAGGATTGATAATCACGGCAATAGTCGCATTCAGCTATGCTATCTGGGGTATGGAGATTGCAGGAGTAGACACCAATTCTTTCTTCGACGTATTCAGAAAAAGCACGTTCCAAGTAATAGCTGGAATGAGTACTTGCGGATATAATACAATAGATTTCGGAAACTGGCCAGACTTCGCAAAAACATTCATGGCAGGCCTCATGTACATAGGTGGAATGAGCTCTAGTACGGGTGGTGGAATAAGGATAATACGTTTTGTGATAATCCTTAAGGCAATCCATTACAGTTTAAAGAAACTTGTATTGCCTAAAACCGCGCTTGTAGTCATGAAGGTCGAAGGTAAAGCACTTAGAGAAGATATTATCACCGTAGTTGGATATAGTGCTGTCTATCTATCAGTATGCATAATCCTCGCTCTTGCCCTGATGCTTGTAGGATATAATTCTATTGACAGTATATTCACGATAATGAGTGCGATGGGAAATGATGGATTAAACGTTATGTCTGGTAGTTCATGGTATCATATGCCGGCAACAGGCAAAATGATAATAATATTGGGTATGTGGATTGGAAGGGTCGAGATATATCCGGGACTACTTGTATTAAGAAACCTGTTGTATAGGTTTAAGATCTATTAACCTGGTTATCAGTTTTTTATTGGACTTAATCATCTTCTATTATCACTGACTCATCTGTTTTTCCACTGTATCTTTTAACATAGTTTCGTTGTCTTTTACTAAGTCGTTTACCTTTCCCAGACGCTGAATACCTTATTCTTGACGTAAAATTCGAGATCTGGTTTGGAATCCAGTGTGATATATTCTGATAATGCCCGGTATCCCTGCTTAAAACATAGATTTTAGAGGACTTGCATTTATTGCACCTGCTTGTCAAAGAATTCATCACCTGACCACATTTCCTGCAGATTGATAAATCACGTGTAAAAAGACAGAAATCAACGCCTTTAGTGAATATCATGCGTTTTAATAATCCTGTGAATTCATCAATACTCATCTGTCCGCTATCCAGATATGTATGAGTAAGCGTACGGGAGTTTAGAAGCGGATTCATCTTAGATTCGGCCCGAATCTTAGTTTTCATGTTCAAAGGATTCACCATATGGCCTTTAGAATAATAATAAGAGCCTTCACCTCCTTCGCTAATGAATTTTGAATTGAATTTTGCTGAGTCAAGCATAGCAAAACGAGTATAGCACACACCCTTAGGAGTACCTGAAAGGACAATGTTCAATTCACTTTCTTGTCTGAAAACATTAACTGTTTTCATCATATGCTTGATCACTTTTACCCCGAAATTCAATCCTTTACGCTTAGATAGATCATAGCCAGTGAACTGTCTTGCAAGCTCATTTAATCCGATATATGAGATCACATAGTATTGCTTCTCTGGTTTCAAGTATTTTCCACGACCCACTGATTGTCGTAGAAACGGGAGCATATTCCTATCTAAAGCCTTGGAGATAAGCCGTTTTTTCAGAAGCAGTACTTCACGAGCTTTTTTCAACCTTCCATCAATAACATTGAACAATGTTGCAATATCCCCTCCACTACTATATCCAGCTTGTGGAAGATTTATGGATACATATTGCATGATTCCTTTTGCAGAACCATAAAGCTGGCGTTTACTTGTATTATAATAGGTTGACCCGTTTTTCAGAGTAAGTGATGATAGATTTCTGATCGTTTCTTCACTGATTTTTTTATCTAGATTAACCTTGAATTTAGGGAAGATGAATGGTCTTCCAAGATAATCACCATCTGAATAAACATCAATCAATGCATTTAATATTGATTCTGATTCATCAGCATAATCAGCATAAGTAACATTCTTGCTTACCTTACCACCAGGCCTTATAGCAGGTAAATTCTTCAAATGTTTTGGAATAGTTACATCACAATTTAACGAGGAGAATATTGCCTGACCGCCCCGTCCGACAGACGTCTGTGAAACCTCATATAACACCATTTGCACTAGTTGTTTTATCCATTTAGATTGTAATCCAGCCACATAAGGTGCCATTACTATGTTAAAGTGTTCGATCATCTGTTCTCTTGAACACTCTGTTGAACCTGCTAGAAGAAGCTTTACAGCATGCATAAATGCTGCTTCAGGATTCTTTGCTGGGCCTGCGATCGCAGTATATTCTCCTGATCCGTCGACTTTTAATCCATTTAGTAGAAAGGCTCTAAGATCATGTGAGAATGTTGTAGGTCTAAGTGGAAGATGGTTTAAATCATGTATGTGTATCTGACCAGTCATATGAGCGTCTGCTAAGTCTATTGGGAGGATGTCGATTAGTGAATATTCCCTTGTTATCTGATCGCTCATGACTTTATGTACTACTTCAGGACTAAATTGCTGTATCTCACGATTACCCACTTCCAGTAGCATTTTAACATCATATACTGGCATTCCTAGACGAGTATATCGGGCCCTCACAGATTCCATACCATGCTCTAATAGCTTGACATTGACAATTTCACGGATTAGAGGCGCTGTAATATAGTTTAGTCTCATACGACCCAATTCTTTCTCTACTTCCCGGGATATCGTTTCTGAAAAAGATGAGTCTGCTTTAGTCTCTTTTATCAGAGAGTCGATAATACGTTTAGAATCGAAGTTTTCAAGAGATGTTCGAGATGTTCGAACCCTCATCCTAGACCGATAAACATACTGTTTGGCCATTGAAGGGTCTATTTCATGGAGTTTCTCATATACGATAGCACGTATATCATCTGTAGATGTGCCATCATTTATCTCTTTTTTTACTTCTGTTGATATCTTAGATGCGAGTTTTAACCGTGCCCCAGCATTCATACAGGTTTGAATAATTTTATTTCGATCGAATTTAACGAGAATATTACTTCTCTTTCTAACCTTCATTATTGAATATTAAGATTTTTTTCTAATAAACGAGTGGGTGAGTACTGAGTTTTTTTATAGGATTACTACGGATAATTATTGCACTAAAGGGGTTGGTGTCGTGGAAAATGATCAGCTATCTGACACTAGCCCTGTTTGGTTGTATATTGGGAATATTTACTGGATTAGTTCCAGGAATACATGTAAACACAGTCTGTTTGATAGGACTTAGCATGTTCCCACTTTTTAATATTGGACCTGTCGAGTTTGCTATTGTCATGATGTCGATGGGCATCACCCACACATTCCTGGATTTTATCCCTGCCATATTTATCGGGGTACCCAACGAAGATACTGCCATGAGTATTCTACCAGCCCACAAGTTGGTGTTGGAGGGAAAATCATTTCTTGCAGTGAAAATAACAGGTTTCGGCAGTTTTCTCGGATTATTATTTTCAATATTATTGATTGGTCCAGTATTGATTATTCTTCCAATAGTATATGAAAGATTTAGATTTTTAATTTTTTACATCATCATAATCATGTCTTTTTACCTGATAATACGAGAAGTAGGATTAAGTAAAAAGGGTGTTTCACTCATTATTTTTATCCTTTCAGGAACCCTTGGCCTGATCGTATTAAACTTAAAGGCTATCTCATCCACACAAGTATTATTCCCTGTTTTCGCAGGCCTTTTTGGTTTAAGTAATATTGTTCATTCGATTAATTCTTCTCAGAGATATGTTCCACAAGAACCATTTGCTGTATTGAAAGTAGATAGGCGTATGATCGTCAATGGTTTCTATGGTACAGTTGGCGGGGCCTTGGTTGGGATTCTTCCTGCGATGAGCCCGGCACAGATAGCGATTTTATTATCGGGTTTGATTGGTTCGGATACTATTAGTTTTATTATCGCTGTTAGCGCGATCAATACGTCTGACTGTATTTTTTCCTTAGTCTCTCTTTACAGTATGGGAAATCCACGAAGTGGAGTAACAGTCATGTTAAGTCGATTATTTGAGTTGTCGTGGTATGATTTCATGTTGTTAATAGCTGTGACTTGTTTTATTGCCCCTATTGTACTAATAGTTCACTTAAAAATTGGAGGGTATATGATAGGATTTATCAGTAGGATAAATTACAAGCTGATTTCAATTATTTCCGCAATATTCGTATGGATAGTCATTTATTGGTTAACTGGTTTTTTAGGTGTGTTTATATCCGTTGTATCTATGGTGATTGGCCTACTACCGATTCTTTCGGGTGTTGGAAGAACACATTTGATGGGTGTGTTGATAATACCTACATTATCCTTTTTTCTCAGTTATAGTTGAAAAGAAAAAACATGTTGATTTAATATAAGAAAAAAAAGGAATACCCCCAAAAAGGGGATATTCACTCACCTTTTTTTCTTGGCTGTCTTTTTTTTCTTAGTGGCCTTCTTTTTAACCTTCTTTTTAACCGCTTTTTTCTTAGCCTTCTTCTTAACCGCCTTCTTCTTTACCGCTTTTTTCTTAGCTTTCTTCTTAACCGCCTTCTTCTTAACCTTCTTCTTGACGGCT
>CAYREE010000063.1:0-12990 GCA_964423225.1 uncultured archaeon
CAGTCAAGCGTTCCTGTATGTAATAAACCATATATCCTAGTTGGTACAGATTGTTGTCTTGATGAAAATAATGATAAAATATGCGATATTGATAAGCCTATCTCAACAACAATAACATCAACTACGATCATTACAACTACTACTGAACTTTCAACTACTACAACGACAACTACTACTACAATTACATCTACTACGACAACTACTTCAACAACGACTACGTTATGGATTGAACCTTATGTCGGTGCAATAGTCTATGAAAATGAAAGTCTCAGAAGTTATGTTGGTACAATAGTCAATTCTTGTCCTTCTGGGGACAAGGAATGTCAGTTAGCTACAGCATATAATCACATTATTCAGAATTATGATTACTATAGTGATCCTAGAAGTAGAGAATATATTCAATCACCTTTTGAAACTATTAAAGTTACTGGAGGGGATTGTGAGGATTTGACAATCTTATTAAATTCATTGCTTGAAAACTTGGGTATTAAAACATATTTAATACTTTCTGAAAATCATGCATATTCACTAGCCTGTGGTATCGATACAGATAAACTGCATTTCTATAACCTTTATCATGTGAGGAATAACTTTATCGAAGAATTAGATAAAGAATTTAGCTCTGACGACGATACTTCCATTGTTGTCGAGGATGGAATTGTTTACTTGTTTAGTGAGTATGAAACTACATTTATCTTAGAACCAGGAGCTTACTATTATTATGGAGCAGATGGTGAAGTATTTTCACCGCCAATTGCGTTTATGAGTATGGATTATAGTATTTCTTCAACACAACCGCTTAACGTTGAGATACTCCCAACTTCAAATGACTTCAAATCATTTTCTGATGGCTTAACTTATAGTCACTATGAATCTTGTGCACATCTGGGAATTCTTAGAATTTCTGATAAATGTGAACGACTTGGTCGAGATGGTGGTATTGCAATTCAAAATATTGACATAACGAATACGGCTATGATAAGTTTAAAGCTAAAATATTATTATGCCCATGCATCTTATGAAGAATCAATTGATAGACCTATTACATATTATGAAATTGATGGAGAGAAATGTGTTGTTTTAGACTCAACAGCAGGTGAATTTGGTTGGGCGGGACTTGATGCAGGCATCACAGGACCAAAAATGGCAATTGATCCTGTAACAAAAGAATATGTTGAATTGAAATAAAGGATTTTTTATGTTAGATTGTTATTGTTGGTGCTTTGCTGAAGTCTATGGGTTTTAGTGTTTTTTTGGGTGTTCTTGCTAGGTCTAGCATTGTCTGAACGTTTTTGGATATGTTTATTTCTTTTATTGTTTTTTTGGCTTTTTCCCTGTTTTTCAGGTATTGGTGGGCGAAGCTTCGGCTCATAGAATGAACACTGCTAAAATCTATTGTTACTTGGTCAATGTCAGTGTTTTTTATTTCTTCGAATAATGAGTTAGCATTTATTCTAAGTGCGAGGTCTTGTGAAAATCGTTCTGACATCCGTATATTCGCTTTATTTGAAGATTTCGCCATATTCGATCTCTCTTTTTTGTATTGGATATCTCAGTGAGATGAGTGTTCCATTAAATTCATGGCTTTCTTCCTTTAAATCCAAGAACACTCCATCGGAAAAGTCTTTTCCCTTATAAAATCCGCCGTCACCAGAGACTATCAATACACTTCCTTTCATTAATTCTATCACAGTTCTTAGAATTGTCCAGAGTCCAAATCCTCTCTCAACAGCATCCTTAGTTGACCGTCCACGTAAGGCTTCTTGAATGCCTTCAATTCCTGTGAATTCAGTGTTTAACACGTTATTATAGCTTCCGGCAATTGTGATACCATCGTCTAAAGCTGTGATTTCTATGAATTTCAGTTTCTTGTATTTCTGAGCCATAAGACATGAATTGTTAAACTTTGAATGCTCGTAGATATTGTCTGTAATCTCTGCCACTAATAATTCATACGTGTTTCTACCACCAAAACAAGTGTATGGTCCTTTATCTGGATGTAGTTTTCCCAATACTTGCTCGCCTTTCTTAGCGTCTTGATTATCAAGTTCTACAAAAGGAATATACGTTGATTTTTCTATTGCACGTCTTTTACTGGGATTTAACATGACATCAAGATAAGTGCTTACTTCAACTTTTTCCGGATAACTGATCTCAATCTTTTCTTTATTTTGTTTTAGAAATGATCCTAGTGGGAGTAACTCTGTAGGGTATATGAAATCCTCTGAACTCAGATCAATTAATCTAGTAGACTTTGCTTCATTCCGTAATTCACAGTATTTCTTATACGCTGCTACTTGCTCCGGTAATTTCATTGTCTAATCTTATTTAACACACAGAATAATGAATATTACGGGTAATTAATGGGTTATTTTTACTATTTCCTTGCCTTTCTTCCATTTTCTTAGGTTTTGTCCGTCTTTTTCCGTTTTTCAACCGGTTTTTTGAGCATTTTTTAGAATCCTTGTCACCCAAATTTTCCCAAAAATCCTTGGTCTGCTTACGTGGTTTTTGGGAAAACTTCTCCTAACCACCGGCGTTGACCCGAAATTGCTCGTTCGCCCTTTGAAACGATTACTGCACCAGGTTCAGACTCGCCATAATATTTTAAGAAATTAAGAATAGAAAGGGTTCACTGGATTAGCGCCGCCCGATAGCCTCCAGGACCAGCCATTTAATAGTAATACAAAAACAGCCCATATACCCTTGTTTCGTCTGGGCAGCTTAGCTTTATCAGATTTAAGTTACTATGAAAATTAGGCTCTCTCGCAACTCTAATCCCCTATCGGGGATTAGCCTCGCTCCCATACGGTCGCTCGGTCGGTCAACAGCGGTTAAAAGGTGACGAATAGGTAAAAAATACACAAAAATAATTCGAAAAAAGAAAAAAAAGACGGAAAATGATAATGAATACAGCCATACGGGTGGTCTAAGGCAAAAAAACAAGGACTTCGCATAGTATTTTCACATATTTACTTTTTGTTATATTTTGCTGAACATTGATAACAAAATACCGATTATCCCTAAGAACAATAATAATTTTATATAAAACCAGATGGAAGAAAATATCATTGATATGATGCCTGGGTCATTTGTTGTGGTTTTTGTGACTATTTTGTTATGTGATTGTTCTTTCTCCCCATGTTTATGGTGATTGTGGATAACTACTGTTTCCTTTCTTCCTCCATCCATGAAAAATATGAAGATAAATAGGAGCATAAATATTCCGAATATCCCAAGACACATACAGTCAACCATTCACCCACCGCTAAAGTATATGAACAGATAATGTAAAATCAATTTAGTTACTTTTTGTTATTATTATCTAGTTGTTTATTTTATGGGTTTCCCTATATTCTATTTGGTGGTTCTAGGTGGTTGTTGACGAGGATTTTTTAAAAATATTGACTAAAAAGAAGTATAGTAAGAATTACTCGAAAAAGTACGATACTATCCAAAAAGAAGAGAAGAATCTTATTAAAAAAGAGGAAAATCTAAAGAAGGAAGAGATTGCATTTTCTAAACAAGAAAAAAATTTATTATCGACTTATGGAATAAAGTTTTCTGATTATTTAGCGGAAGAGAAGCGGGGTGTTAGTTTTTCTGATTATGTTTCTTCTAAGATGCTGACTGAAGAAGAGGAGGTTATGTCTCTTGTTGAAGAAATGCTTTTTAAAAGAAAGGACTTGAATAGACGGAAAGACTTATTGAAATCACAGAAAAAGTTGTTAAAGAAAAAGAAGGATGATCTTACACGGATAATCAATGAATTGAACGAGAAAGAGAAGGAAGTAAAAGCAAAATCTGATGAAATTGATCGAATTAAGAATAAAATAAAAAAAGAGGAGAAAGCCATAATAAGAGATTCTAAAAAAGTATTTCCTCAACGCAAAATTGAGTTTAAATGGGGTAGAGTTAACATCTACATGATAGTAGCGATTATGATCTTAATTATGGTTTGGTTAGCAACGTTATGGATTGAAGAACAGCGTATTAGTAAACAAAACGAACTGCTTCTAATTACTGAGACAAATTTAAGTTCAATACATAATGATTGGGAAAATATGAAAACTGAATTAGAGCGGGAAAAAGTATTATTAATCGCTAAAAAAAATGAATTAGACAGTATTAAGGACAAATATAATGAATGTGAAAAAAACATAAAATCATATCGAAAGGAGAGAAAAGACGTTCAGAAGGAGATATTAAAACTATTAGATAATAAAGACTCATTAATTACTGATATAGACAGACTCATATCTGAAAAAAATAAATTTGAAAATCTATACAATAAATACTACACCGATTATAGGGTTTGTAAACAGGATTATGATACAAAAATAACTGAATTAAATATATGTAATTCGCATCTAGCTACATGTCAATAAAACCTTTTTTAAAATCTTGAAATCTTAATTTTTTGTAAATATTTTTGAATATAGGTCTTGTTCTATTGTTTCGATTATTTTTTCGGCGTTTTTGGAGTTGATGTCGATTCCTTGTTCCCATGAGTATAGGAAGTTTTGTTTAGCTTTATCTGAGACTTCCTTGGATTTAATGTATACGCCTGAAAAGTCACTTACTATCGGTTTTCTCGACATTTGTTTTGGCATTATAACATCCTCTATTGTCATAATCACCTCTCCAAGCGTAGGATTTTCAAGTATAAAATAATGTGTCGCATAGGCATGTTCCCAGTATCTGACCTTTAGTCCAGGATATCTGGCTTCAAGTTTGATTAAATCGTCCACCATCTTGCAAGTGTCTTTATAAGCCTTTGTAGGATTCTTCGTCACCTGAAGTGCTCTAGTATAGATTGTTTCCAGGTTTAACGCAGTCAGGTAATATAGTTGGTTTCCCCTTTTTTTCAAATGTTCTCTTATAGCCTTGTGGTATTTCTTCCTTTTAAGGTTCTTAGATACTTGCTCGTTGTAGGCTATGTTCGGAAACCTTGGAGTGGTGATATAAACATTTTTCATATGAGAAATGTGTTCTGCGATGAGGTCTAGGCATTCGTTTTTTCCAAGATACTCTGTACTTGGTTTTGGATTTTTATTCGAGATTCTATTAAACTGGTTCTTTATGTCTTTAGCAAACTGGTTGACTCTATCGACTTCTTCAGTGTATTCTTTACTTTTTTGTTGGAGTGCTAACGTTATAGCTTCAAAGTTAGTTTTATATGTCTTTTTACCCTTCTTAATGAGGTATCCCTTGTCTATTAGAGCTTTTACTTGGTTGAACACGTTCTGACGGGCTATATCTCTGTTGAAAAGAATGTTAAATTTTATTCTAATGTATTTTGGATTGGTTTCTTGCTCTTCCAATTCTAAGCAATATACTGAATATAGGATTTCAAGCTCCAGTGGACGCAAACCCATCCATTCACTGATACGCTTATCCTCCAGATCAAAAATTGGTTTTTCCATATTTTTGTAATATTTATAATATTAGATATATGACAAATGAATTTAAATAGTAATCTTTGAAGATATTTTATAGTAGATCAACTTCAAATGAGAAAGAGGTGAAGATTGTGGTAGATGATCTTAAAATAACCAATATTAAGGAATTTAAGCCTAAGATAAAGCTTTCACAAGATATCACATCAAAATTAGATCTAACAGATGGAAAGATTGCCCTGTTTGATAAGGTTGGACGAGAACTCCATATATTAGTATTTGAAAGATGATAATCGGTGCCAGCAAGATTAAGTTAACCGGGAGAGGGGCTGAAATAATTATCCCAGAGATAGTATATCACAAAATCAAGGCTGAAGAACTCACAGTAACTAAACTAGACAAATATTCCAAAGAAAAGAAAACAAACAATAGGGGGGTTCAAGAATACCCCTAAGTTTTAAAAAAATAAGTTATCTACGTTTTATTTTACATATTTTTTATGTTCTTTTAGGTACTTTTTTATCATCCAATGGATGAATATGTGTTCTTGTTTTTTGGTTTGGGCTCGTTCTAGGGCGTTGTAGTAGCTTGACCTGTTTTGATAGGGGATATTAAAGAGAGGGTACTGGTTATGCTGGAGGATATAGTTTAAGATTAATCGGCTTATTCTTCCGTTCCCGTCTGCAAAGGGGTGTATGGTGACCAGTTTTAGATGTGACATTGCTGCAAGTTCAACCGGATTCATTTTATCCTTGTTTTTTCCGTACCATTTGAAAAAGTCTTTCAATAATGGTTCCACTTCCACAGGTGACGGAGGCATGTATGTACTGCCAGATATTGCAACCTGGTGTTGTCGAACTTTGCCTGCAATATCCTTTTTCGTATCCTTTAAGAGTTTGTAATGCCATTTTAAGATGATGGCTCTAGTCAGATTTTTCTGGTAGTCGAGTACTTCATAGAATAATTTCTCGTGGGCTTCAGCTTCTTTAACATCATCCAGGGATTTACCTGAGGGTGTGATACCTTTCTCAATCAAATTTGCAGTTTCCCTCAGTGTAAGGGTTGAGCCTTCGATACGGTTCGTGTCATAAGTGAATTTGATCGAGAATATGTGTTTTTGCTTCTCACGGAGAGAATCAGGCATTGACTTAATATCCTTTGAATAATTCGTTTTTATCTTTTCCAGCTGTGGCGTCCACCTGCCCAGATAGATTTGTGATAGGAATTCATTCTTCAAGTCCTCGATATTTTTGGGGATCTTCTTGCCCAAGTATTTCTCCTCTTTTTTAATCCTCCCATCGACTCGGACGGTATGCTCTAGATAGTAATAAGTATTTCCGCGTATAGTCTTCTTTTTAACTGAAACCATTAAGTAATTATTACCCCTACATATTTATAAATAATAGATAATGTGATTATTTGTAAGGGGTAATATTTATAATAGTTAATTATAAAGAAATCCTTGTTATTCTACCATATTTTCAATTTTTGTCCGTCTTTATTTCTTTTTATTGTGGGTTTTTTGCGTATTTTTTAGAATCCGTCATCCCAAATTTTTGCCCTTTGGGCAAAAACTTCTCCTAACCACCCGCGTTATATTCAATTCAAGGGGCCTATTCTGAGTTTTAATGTTCAAATTCTTTTCTTTATTATGGTTGTGGAAGTTAATCCTCCGTATAAGCATTTGGTTCAGAAACGTTCTTTTTGTGGTCCAGCTTGTATTCAGATGGTTCTTTTTCGTAATGGCTTATGGGTTGATCAAGAAGAGTTGGCTTATGAGCTTGGAGTTGTGACTGCTGAAGAATACAAGGATTACTTCATTCATCCGTTTCAAACAGTACCTAAGGGCGATCCACGATATGGTTTTAAATTTGAGGATTTCGATAATCAGAAGACGATTGATATTCTAAGTAAGTACGATATAACATCTGAAGTGTTAGTAATGAGTGAGATAGGAGATGTAAAAATATTCCTCATTGAACAAATTCAAAACAGAAATGATATTATTGCTTGTTTTCGACTTGATCCATTTACTGGGGAAAAAGTCGGTCACTACGTCCTAGTAGCAGCAATTGACGACGAGAATGACATGATAACCTTCTGTGATCCTCACCTCAAACATAAAAAAACCTGGACAACAAGTCTTGAAGAACTCATGGACGCTATGGAGACTAATTGGGATGGAAAAGAACGAGGATTCATAATAATAAAAAATAATACGGCCCCATGAACTACGCTATCGCTGAATATAACTCGATCTAAACGGGAGAACGTGGGCTTACGCCATAGTCTCCCCAAATTTTATGAAAACCCCTGTTAATCAAATTCTTTCATAAAACTATCGTTTACCCCTGGCGTTATGTGTAATTGCGGGGGCGTTATTTCGTTTTTTTTTATTTATATTTTGGTATACCCTAGTATACTATAGTATACGATAAGTTAGGTGATTTTTGTATGGATTACACGACTATTAAGGTGTATAATGACACTAAGACTATGTTGAATCAGTTCAGAGAGTATAAGAACGAGAGTTACGACGAGATTGTAAGGAAAATCATGTATATCGCGAAATTGGCTAAAAAGAATCCTAAATTAAGCAAGAAGACTATCCGTGAAATCGAGGCTGCGAGAGAAAGGCTGAAGAAAGGCGAATCCTATAGTGAAGAACAAGTCGCCAAAATGCTTGGACTAGAATGAAACAAGCATACACGGTCAGTTATGATACTCATGCATCCAATGAGTTAACTAAATTACCACAGCATATTGGAAAGAGGATATTTAATAAAATCCGAGAATCCAAACACAAGGTATCACACTATTGGGATAGACTAGAAGGACGTACTGATTATCGTATACGGATAGGTCATTACAGGGCAATAGCAGACATAGACCATGAGAAAAAACTTATCTTTGTGACAAAAGTAGGACATCGAAGCAAGATATACGAGAAAATATAGATAATACACTCCCCGCCCCCCGCAACTTCCCTCACTCCCTATCGGTCGTTCGGTACACATAACTCGGTCTAAACGGGAAATCAATAGATTTCCCAAAATTGCTCGTCTAAGGGCTCGCAACTTCGCTTACTCCTGGCGTTAGTCGCAATTATCGGGCTTTAGCCATATTTTTATGGATTTTAATCTTATGGGTATATATGACTAAGAATTTTCAGGGTGTTATTCGGATTGATTTCCTACAGAGAATGTTGGATGAGATAAAGAATAATAATGAATTAGAGGAAATTCTAGGTGCACCTGTAGACCAACATTTTGCCTTGACAATCTGTAATGGAAGTTTTAAATTTAATCCAGTGTATATGAAGGATGAGGGGATAAGGGATTTTTCTAATGAGGAAAAACAAAGAGTGAGAGAGATAGTCGAAGATATTATTCGAGCAAATCGTCCAGGTATGGACACCATACCAGGATTAATGTAGGTAAGGGATAATGCCAATACACAGCCAAAGCTGGGATACTGATGGAGATGTCTATGAAGACATGATGCTCCCTGATTTTCCAGGCATGGAGATATAATAAACATGTTTTACATACATTGCCCGGAAAAAATAAATCCTGAAACTTGATTATCAAACAAATTATCCGAGCCCGCTAACTTCCTCGGCTTAACAGCCTCGGATTCTATCGAGGCGACTAACTCGGTCTAAACGGGAAATCCTCTGCTATCGAAATCGTTTCCCCAAATTTTCCCGAAATTCTTCGTTTCCGATGTGGTTTCGGGAAAACTATCGCTTACCCCTGGCGTTAGTCGCAATCGCTGAGGTTTTTGCATTTTTATATCTTGTAAACGTATATGTTTACAAGGTGTTGATATGATCCCAGTTAATGTAAGACTGCCCAAATCTTTGATTACGCCGATCGATACTTGGGTGAAGGAAGGTAGATTCGCTTCCAGAAGCGATGCTATAAAGACGATGATAGCTTTTTATGAGGAAAAAGAGAAGACACGCAGGTTTGGTGCGATGCTTATTGAAAGAAGCCATGAGGCTAGGAATAAACCAGATATTCTTGTACCTTTAGATTGAGATAGGAAAGTGAGTTATCAGGTTTTACTTCATCCCAAGGCAAAAAAATCACTTGATAAACTACAGAAAAAAATTAGGGATAACATAAGAGATGATATTAAGACTTTAGAAAATAATCCCAAGAAAACCGGAGATAAACTATCTCCAACAGATTTTTTCAGAATCCGGGTAGGAGACTATAGGGCAATCTTTGAAGTCTGGGAAGAAGAAAAGAAAGTGGTCGTATTATTTATCGGGTATAGGAGCAAGGTCTACACCGATTTTAAAAGATTCATGTAATAGATTCCGCCTCAGCAACTTCTTCGACTCACATTCGTTCGTCTCAGACCCTCCGTCTAAACGACGTCGGGGCGGATAACTCGGTCTAAACGGGAGAATTAGGATTCTTTCTTAGCTCCCCAAAATTCCTCGTATTCCAAGTGGTTTCGCTCGGAATCTTCGCTTACCCCTGGCGTTATCTGCAATATTACTCAGAGTCTGTTTAGACTTTATTTGGGATATTACCGAAGTCTGATAGAAAAAAGACTGCTTTTTTTGTTTGGTGATCGAATGACTGGATGGATACAGGTAAGGCAACATCTACCCCATGCTGAATTTGTGAAAAATCTTGGGAATCTGGGTTTGTGATTCTATGTAACTTAATCCCTTTTTCGGACATGGAATCAACCATTGTATTATATGCAGCAACAACATTTGTGTTATTTTCAGGATGGGTTTTCAAGTATTGTTCAATAGATACCGCATCGGGATTATAAACACTAGACACACTCTTTCTATTTCTACCGGTTCTTGATGTAGCAAACATGTAATCAGGTGAAATTACACCCCAGTTTTCCCCCATTGCATTAGGGACAAGATCATATGCCTTTATTACCTCAATTGGACCTTCGGTGTCAGTAACAGCAGAAACATCTTTTCTAAAAACCTGTATTCCATCAATTACTTCTGATAAGCTATAATCATTTGTACCAGAAGCACTAAATGAACTCCAATTCACACGGGCTTCTCGATTTCTAGAAGATATTATCCCAGGATGACTATCAAGGAATTCCAAATGTTTTTTAACTACTAAGAACTGTCCTTTTTTAGCCTCACATTGCCAACCCCATCCAATATCTTTTTTTTCTAATACCTCACCCATTGACTCGGCAACAGCAGTTAATAATCTTGGACAATCTGAAATATCCTTCCCTAATGGAAGAGGGCTACCAAATTGCCCTCCTGCATCTGGAGATTGAAAATGTACAGGCGGATAAAATTTCATTAAAAGAATAAGGGAAATAGAAGGATAAAATAAACTGACTCTTCGTCCCTCGCCTCCGGCTCGGTGCATATAACTCGGTCTAAACGGGAGTATTAGGATTCCTTCTCTGCTCTCCAAAATTCTGAATCCATGAAAGACAATCGTTCAGAATCTTCGCTTACCCCTGGCGTTATACTCAATCGCAAAGGGAAATTGCTTTTTAGAAATATATGCATGTCTTTCATAGAGAATTGTATGACAAACATAGAACCCATATTAATTATTATTTTGATTATCGGAGTGTTGGGTTTTGGATTCGTAATGAATTTTCTAAAAACGATTTATGAAGTAGGAGAAGGCGGTTATAAAGCATATAATGAATTTAACAAGGCTAAAGAGAAGGTTGTGAAACAAAGTAAGGATACTGTCATAGAAGTTATGGAAGATTTGGCTCCAACTACTGAATCTAAAGAGATGGTTATTCGTCTCAATGATACATCTGAAGATATTATCGAATTATCAGAAACAGTAAACAAAGTAAGAACTGGAAAAAAGGTTATTGATAGGGTAACATAGGACCCTTTGCGACTCTTCGTCAGGCTAACACCCTCCTCAGCCCTCGCCTAACGGCTCGGGGAGTATAACTCGGTCTAAACGGGAATATACGCAAATGACATTGTTCCCCAAAATTTTATCAAAACCAAGCCAAAACAACATTCTTTGATAAAATCTTCGCTTACCCCTGGCGTTATATTCAATTTTCGTTGGGGGGATATTTGTGATTTATTAACCTGTAAGTCGTATCTTACTTATGTGATATTATGGATTTTGCGATAGCTAAAGTTAGTACGAAAGGACAGATTGTTATACCTCGTAGTTTAAGGAAAGGTATTCATTCTGGCGATGAATTTTTAATATTAAGGATGAGGGCAGGATTATCTTAAAGAATTTGGCTAGTTTAGCAGTAGATGTTAAAGATGATCTACTGTTTGCTGAAAAAGTTGAGAGTGCTTGGCTTGAACACGATAAAGGGAAATTTAAGACTAAATCCAAGGAGGATTTCCTTAAGGAGCTTGAAGCATGCTAACAATCGAGTATAATCCGGATTTTCTTGACACAATCCATAAAATAAAAGATAAATCATTTAAAACAAAGATAAAGAAGCAGGTCAAGAAAATCATCGATAATCCAGTGATTGGTAAGCCTATGAGACATACTCGTAGAGGAACTAGAGAAGTATATGTTAAGCCTTACCGGCTCGCTTATGCTTACAATAAATCCCAGAAGAAGATAATCTTCCTAGAGATATATCATAAGGACAAACAGAGATAAAATACGCTCCCCCTAACTCAAACATCCTCGTCCTTCGGACTCGGATCCTTCGGGGAGTATAACTCGGTCTAAACAGGAGAAATTGTGCTACACCAAACGCTCCCTAAAATTTTCATGAAACATAAAGCTAAAGACAGTTTTTTCATGAAAATCTTCGCTTACCCCTGGCGTTAAATACAATAAATCTTATTTTTTGCAGATGACCCTTAATTAGCCTGATGGAGTCTCGCATTGGGCTCCTATCCAGCCTAGAGGGCAAATGCAAGAGTCTGTTCTGACGCACGTACCGCGTCCGCTGCAGACGTTAGGACTGAATGCATCAAGGCCGTAGCATGTGACTGGTAATTGACAGTCATCACCCATCCATTGAGGTTCACACCTGCACGTATCCCAATCCTGACAACTTCCATGTCCATTACAGACCCGGGGATCATCCGACATATATTCACCGCATTGAATACCGGATTTTTTAAGGAATTGGCAGAGATTTCCCTCGAAACCTGCTGGGCACTCGCAGGTATCTTGGGCGATACATGTGCCTCTTTCAGTACAGACATATGGATCGTCGGGCAATAGATTATCGCACGTCCACTCGTTCCTTTCACACTGATCCCCAACATAATTAATGTCGCATACACAGGTGTCCTGGGCTACACAGTCCCATGACCGCTGCACACGAGTGGATCATCAGCATCTACGCCATAGCAGGGCGCCGTACTATAAAGCTCACAAAATTGACCGGAATACCTTGGAGGGCAGGAGCAACTATCAGTAGCAACGCAGGTTCCGGGTCCGCACGCCTCAAGTTGGTTGTTGGGAATTCCATTGCAGGTTACGCCATAGGTATACTGACAAGTCGACCCGGACGCTCCAGCATTACATAGGCATACGTCAGGGTTTGTGCACGATCCGCGACCGGAGCAGACTAAAGGATCGTCCCACGTTCTACCAAAACATTCCAATACAATTGGGTT
>CAYREE010000064.1:0-10703 GCA_964423225.1 uncultured archaeon
TCCAGAATTCGCAGATACTGCAGAAGAAGAAGGATTGAACGAGATCGCAGTACGTCTAAGAGCTATCGCAAAGGCTGAAGCCCATCACGAAGACAGATACAAAAAGATTCTAGCAGAAGTAGAGGCAGGATCAGTACATAAGAAAAAAGACAATGTCTCATGGGTATGCATGAAATGCGGATACACACATGAAGGTAATGAACCACCCGCAAAATGCCCGGCATGCAACCATCCGAAAGCATACTACAAAGTAAAAAACGAGGAATATTAAAATGGCTGTAGAGGGAAAAAACGACAAATACAAGTGCGAAGTCTGCGGATACATATATGATCCTGTCAAAGGACATCCGGAATCCGGGGCACAACCCGGAACAACCTTCGAAAAACTACCAGAGGAATGGCTCTGCCCACTATGCGGTGTTGGAAAAGACCAGTTCAAGAAAGTAGAATAAATATAATAAAAGGGTGGAAAAAATGCCTGAGACGAAGTTAGGTGAAGTGTCTGAAGAGGAAAAACACCTCTCAATCCTAGAGACAGAAGTGGAATTCATCACAGACACTGGAGAATTCAGGGATTTTAAGACAGTTACAACATAAATAAGGAGATAAAATGGTGGTTGGAACAATAAAACCAGGTATAGACTACGTAGGAGCAATAGACTGGGATCGCAGATTGTTCGATGAACTCATACCCTTACCAGACGGTACCAGCTATAACTCATATATCGTTAAAGGTAGTGAAAAGACTGTATTAATTGATACAGTTGACCCAACAAAAAAGGAAGACTTCATCAATAATCTTGATGAACTCGGTGTAAAGAAGATCGATTATATCGTAGCACATCACGCAGAACAAGACCACTCAGGCGAGATATCCACGATACTGGAAAAATATCCCGGATCACAAGTCGTAACCAACGAGAAATGCAAGGAATTCCTGATAGACCTACTACAAATACCAGAAGACAAATTCAAGATAGTAACAGACACCGAAGAACTCTCTCTAGGAGACAAGACCCTCAGGTTCATGCTAACACCCTGGGTACACTGGCCGGAAACAATGATAACATACTTGCCTGAAGACAAGATACTCTTCTCCTGCGATCTATTCGGATCGCATCTAGCAACAAGCGAAATATATGCGCAAGACGAATCCAAAGTATACGAATCTGCAAAAAGATACTATGCCGAAATAATGATGCCGTTTAGAGCCGCGATAAAAGGGCATTTGAAAAAAATAGAAGACTTAGACATTGAGATAATAGCAACAAGCCATGGACCAATATACGATAAACCAAAGTTCATTATTGATGCATATAAAGACTGGACATCAGACAATGTTAAAAACGAGGTTATAATCCCCTATGTCTCCATGCATGGAAGCACAGCAAAGATGGTAGAACACCTAACTGAAGCTTTGGCTTCCAAGGGGCTAAAAGTAAAGCCATACAACCTCACGAAAACAGATATAGGAGACCTGGCAATGGAATTAGTCGATGCTGCCACCCTGATAATAGCATCACCCACAGTACTACTTGGAATGCACCCCAGTGCACTATATGCAGCATACCTTGCAAATGCATTAAGACCAAAAATAAAGAATATCGGATTGATCGGCTCGTATGGATGGGGAGGTATGATGGCAGACCAAGCCAAGAAAATATTGACTAACCTACAGGCTGACATGCTCGAACCAGTTATAATAAAAGGCCATCCGAAAGAAGAAGACTACAAAGCACTTGACAAACTTGCCCTGGATGTTGTTGAAAAACATGAAAAATTGGGTTTGGTGATAGGAGATGGATGAAGATCTTGCAAAACAAATTGAGGAATACATTAACACACATAATAAATGCACTCTTGCGATAACAGACGGTGAAAATCCAATGGCATACACAGTATATTATGTCAACAAGGGATTGCATATATTCTTCGAGTCAGACGCCCAGTCTCAAAAACTACATGTATTAAAATCTAATCCAAGGATAGCTGTTGCTATAGACGAAGATTATGAGGACTGGAACAAGATAAAAGGCGTTCAAATTATCGGGCTTGCAAGATTTGTAAGTGATAAAGACGATGACAATATCCAAGAGATATATAAGAAAAAATTCCGCCAACTCGAAGACCTTGGCGGAATACCACAACATCACGTATTTGTTGAAATCGTACCTGAAAAAATCTATTACCTAGACTATGAGGAACGATTCGGCAAGAAAAGCATCCTCCACTATGAAGAGAAAAAGAAGAAACATTCACTGATCAAATGGTAGTAGAATTCAGATAACCATACAGAAACTCACCCGTATATATTAGGCTAAAACACATTTTTCAAAGAAAGAGGTGATGTATAATGGCATTTATAGACGATAAGATGGCTGATGCCATCAACAAGCAAATCAATGCAGAACTATATTCATCCTACATGTATCTCTCAATGTCCGCATACTTTGAAGGCGAAAGCCTTGTAGGTATGGCTCAATGGATGAAGGTGCAGGCCCAGGAAGAGGTCGTTCATGCTATTAAATTCTACGAGTATGTGATAGAGCGGGGAGGTAGAGTCATTCTAACAGGTATAGAAGATCCTCCCACAGATTGGAAGAGTCCGCTTGAAGTATTCGAAAAAACACTAATACACGAGCAAAAGGTCACATGCCTGATAAACAACCTTGTTGATATCGCAAACGATCTGAAAGACCATGCAACAACAAGCATGTTAAAATGGTTTGTCGACGAACAAGTCGAGGAAGAAGCATCAGCAGACGAGATAGTCCAGAAACTCAAGCAGATGAAAGATGTCCCTGGCGGAATCTACATGCTAGACAAGGAGCTAGGCTCAAGACCAACAATATTCCCGGTAGTAAACGCTAGTGAGGGAGAATAAACAAAATAAATAGAGGTGAAAAAGATGGGTGAAGAAGATAAAAAAATAAAGGTATATTCAACTCCAACATGCCCTTATTGCAAGATGGCTAAGGCTTTCCTTACGGAGAAGAAAGTTGACTTTGATGATATTGATGTCGCATCCAACCAGGATGCTGCGAAAGAGATGATAGAAAAATCCGGTCAGATGGGCGTGCCAGTCATCGATATTAGCGGTAAGGTTATTGTCGGATTTGACCAGCAAGCCATTGAAGCAGAACTTGCTAACATATGAATAGGATGTATGACACCATCATTATTGGAGCAGGTATCGCTGGACTAACCGCCGCGATATATGCTGCAAGGAAACGAATGAAGTTCATCCTCTTGTCCACAGACTTTGGCGGACAGTTCAGGGTCAGTGGAGAAGTACTGAATTATCCGGGGATAGTGAAGACTACGGGAGTTGAATTCGCCCAGATAATGAAGGAACAGATAGATTTCAACCAAATTGAAGTTAAGAATGAGATTGTTTCCACTATCAACCAGATCAATTCGAATTTTAAAGTCATTTCAGACAAGGGTGAATATGATACCCAGACAGTCATAATCGCAACTGGTGCGAGGGCAAGAAAACTGGGAGTGACAGGAGAGGAAGAATTCGCAAATAAGGGTGTGACATACTGCGCATTATGTGATGGTCCGTTATTCGCTGGAAAGGATATTGCCATCATCGGTGGTGGCGACTCCGCGCTTGAAGCAGTAGACTTCATGAAGGATATCGCAGAGAATATTTACCTAGTCCAGATAAAGGATTCTTTTACCGCACATGAATATCTACAAGAGAAGATACAGAATAATCCAAAAGTCGAGGTGTTACTTAAAACTAAAACTACTGAGATTCTTGGAGATAAATTTGTTACCGGAATAAAGGTCGTTACTGAAAATGAGGAAAGAATATTAAATGTCGGAGGCGTGATAATAGAGATTGGACGGACACCGAATACAGAACCGTTCAAAGACATCCTCGCCATCGATAAAAACAGACATATCCTGATCGACTGTCAGACACGAACAAGCATACCCGGAATTTTCGCGGCAGGCGACTGTGCATCAGGCCTAGAATACCAGTACGTCATCGCTGCCGGACAAGGTTGCATGGCATTGATAAAGGTTGCGCGATATCTCGCCTTAAAAAAAGAGGGGGTATAGATGGTTGCAAAGAAATTCTATCGATGCAATGTATGCAATGACATACACTATGGGATAAAAGGCCCTGAAACATGTCCTACATGCAATGTTAAAAATGCTTATGTCGAGATAGAACTGAAAGAGGCAAGGAACGTGATGGAGCTATGAACAGCCAAGAATTAAAGGATATTTGGAAGTGTTTCTGCGAGAAAAACGATTTTATCCTCAATCCAGATGAAAACATAGTGGACATGATAATACAGGGAGTATTAGAAAACAACAAGAACACGGATTAAAACTCTGCCCGTGCAGGATAAGAGATGGGACACGTAAGAGGGATCTCGAGCTCATTTGCCCGTGTAATTTCAAGGTCCATGACACCTGGATGAAAGATGGTAGATGCTGGTGCGGCCTGTTTATTAAGAGGTAGTGGAAAATATAATGCAAGATGAAAGTCATAAGTATTCTAATAATTATTGGATTTATCATATTTTCAGGATGTCTGAATGAAGACGTCCAAGAGCCATCAACTACTGTGAAACAGGAAACAACACTACAGAAATTCTCAGATACAACCGTGAAGGTCGTTCAAGTACCGGTAAACAAGAAACCAATGATTAGGATAACTGCACAACAGGGTGGTGGACAGGTAATAGTAGATGAAGCATATCTTGATAGGAAGGGTTTCATTGGCCTGCATGCTGTAAATGAGGGGGGTATTGGAGAAGTCATAGGTTTTTCAGAAATCTTTGAGGGAGTGAAAAAGAATGTTATGATTGTTGTTCCAGCTGACAAAGTCCAAAAAGACATGGTCTTAATGCTCAGATATGATAATGGAGATGGATTACCAGAGGCTTCAGAAGTAGATAGCCCTGTTAAAGCAGACAGACAGATCATAATATCCCAGATAATATACGGTAGTCAGGAATCTGTGACCACTACAAGCAGCTCAAGCACAAGCTCAAGCAATCCTGAAAGTGTTGGGACTTTCCTAGCAAAGAAAAGCGACATACCACCAGGGGAAACCCTTGACCTAACATACAATGGAAACAAGATAATTCTAATCAACTTCAATGGAGAATACCGAGCATATAGGAATTTCTGCAACCATCGTGGCGGCCCGGTTAAACTTGAGTCTGACAAGATCGTGTGTCAATGGCATGGATCGGAATTCGCTCCTTTGTCTGGTAGCCTTGAAAAAGGACCTGCCACAAAGTCATTAGACGTGATAAATGTCTTCGTTGACGGGGATAGCGTATATGCAGAGTAGATAGAGTGGATATATTCGAATATCCCTCTTCTCATTCGGCTGGACACATTCTACATCATTATGCTATGCATCATCTAACTGTATTACTCCACCTTGTTGTCATCAGTTTACAACTCTTTTACAGCCACCCAAGAGCCGTGCAGATTACAGTGTACGACAGCCATTAGAGGATGCTTGTGTTCAAGATTAACATTGAATAAAGCTACTGGATCAGTCCTCTCTGAAGCAAAATCCACTCTTCCAAGGAATGTATGCCCGCTGAATAACTCAATATATTGAATAAAATGCCCGTGTTCATTTGGATGTTTTAATAGTTCTCCAGCCTTGATAGATACGTTATAAGGACCGTCTCCTTCCACGTCTATTACTGGCGTATGCTTCTTCTCCAAGTCAGTCATATCCTCGATTTTATTGCTTTTAGCCTTGTTGACTCCGCAAAACAAGTCTTGTTCACATTTGTCTTCCATTATCATTCACCTCGGTTATTTTTTTTTAACATAATAATAGTCTCATTAATCCTCGATTGAACATGGGTAGGTATCACCCTGGATAAATGCATTCATCTAATTCCAATCCTTGATTTAAATAATAGGAAGTATCTGTTAGGTAACTTTTCCAGTTGTATGGTGAGGTTTGATTATTCTTAAGCGCATATATCCGATCCTTCTATGTCTATGCAGAATGCACCATTCACATTTGGCACTTCATCCTGGCAGACTTGGTCTTTATCACATATTTTGATAAACTCCTCGTCTCTTTTCCAGTAAGGTATGTAATCCCCATCATTTGTACATATCTCCTTGATGATCGAGCAATTACCCTGGCATTTGAAGATAGTGCCCTCTATCGCGATATATGTTCCATGTCTTCCGGGACATGCACATGAGACAAGATAGGAGGGATTAGGCTCTTTATATTCACAGATTGTCTTATTCAAACCTGTTTGATTATCCAATTCTTCAACACATATAGAATACGGACCACACACGCCTTTTACTATCCAGCCCATACTTGTTTCGGATAGGACCATGCATCCATCACATTTTTCATTGCCCGACAGGTCCCTGCTATTGTTTATTGTAGAGATAAATACTTCCCCTGGAGGTATTGGACGGTTGAGTAGGTATATCACAATAATAAAAAGTGAGGATACGATGAGGATAACATACAATAACTGCTTATTCTCGTTAAATGAATTAATAAGTTTGTTTAAGTCCATTATGATTAGAGATTATATTTTTTCAGCTAAATAGGTTTGATATATTACTTCCTCCTTATCTCCAAGCCAGTCTAGAATCTCTTCCTCTATCTTCTTTAAGTCTGGGAGCTGGATTTATCAAGACGCTTACACAGATGATAATACACTGGGAATTATATATGCTCGGTGTGGATCCTAGGAGATTCTACAAACGATACAGGGATATAAGATGAAGAATGCTGTCATCCTACTAACAAAAGCCCCGTCATCTGGGGTAAAACAGAGGATCGCTAACATCAAGGGTGTTGAATACGCACAGAAACTATATGAGGATTTCCTGCGTCAGATAACCAAGACTATAGGATACTATGAACTGCTCGCTTTCATCGATCCGATTGAACTAGTAGATGAGGTCAAGGAACTGGTTAATGCAAAAGAATATCTCCCACAGGAAGGAAATAATCTTGGAGAAAAGATAATGAATGCTATAAACACTGCTTTAGACATGGAATATTCAAGAATCGTCTTAATAAGTAGTGATTCACCCACGATACCAAAGGACTACATAGACCAGGCTTTCACAACATTGAATATAGATGAGATGGTGATAGGCCCATCTGAAGACGGTGGATTCTACCTAATTGGTTCGAGTGTGAGGATAACACCAAGGCTTTTTGAAGGAGTTGAATGGGGAGAAAGTAATGTTTTTGATAAGCTTCTTGCAAACATCCATGACTTAGACATTACATATAATATCCTAACTGAATGGTATGATATTGACACGGTTGAACAAGCCGAAAAATATTTGAATGAACAGAAATCATAATATATAGAAGAATCTAATTAAGGATAATGCTATTTCATGTTCAATTATAATACAGTATCAGAGTGTTTCGTCCACTATTCTCTCGCATTCTAGCGCCCACCACTCATCATCGATTGACTTGCACCGGTTTTTCCTAGATGAAACTGAAAGGCACACAACATTCTCTTGGCCGTCAAGCAGAGTGCAAATCTCCTGATCATGATTATGTGCGCTATAGAGCATAATGCATCTTTTCCGCATATAATCATCGCTTACACGATCACAATATTCTGGATCGTTTGTCCCCAATCGGGTATTGCACGAATCTCTCATAGGATTGTCATCTATTTTACCGCATTCACCTGTCCGGTTATAACATATCTTTAAAAGCCGGATGTCAGAGACACCACTACAATCCTCTGCATCAAGATAGCATAGGTCATGATCGTATCCGTCAAGATACTCGCAAAAACCACGGTTATACACTGATAGATTGAAGACACATGTCCTCTTTAGACTATATTCTGAAATGATTGTACAGTATTCAGCATCACGCTCAGTAAAAGCCTGTGTTAGAAGACACTGATCCCGTTCAGACATCGCGTTTATACCCCGGCATTTCGTCAGAATCCTGCCTTCTCTAGGCATCAAGTATTCGACTCCGATCACTGTAAGCGCAAGAAGCGCTAATAGAAAGACTATCAAGGATATTAGGTTTAGTTTATGTGAAGGGTGATCCATACATCATACCTCAGATCATTATTTGTCTTACATACAGGAATAACCTGTATGAAAAAAAAAATCCGTGATAAAGATTGAGATGTTAGGGATAAGAAGCAGATGGCTTGAATCAAATGCTATCATCAAAGCATATATCGCATAAAGAAAGGCAAACAGTCTCAGATAGGCGACCAGATTGTGGGGGAAAGTTAGAGACATATCCAGAAGAATTCCACATACTCTGGGGAATTTAATATCCTCTGATCTGTAGGTAAGTGTATATGATTCCCTCTGAAACCCTCGTATTTGTGACTTCCCGCCTCATACACGAATCCGCATCTTCCATGAGTGATATCCCTATTGATGCCCTCTACCCAATAGTCTTTTACTATCTTCGCACTACCAATACTCTCATACCATTTAAGCTTGTAGTCAATCAGATCCCGGTCACCAAGGCTCATTATTACATCAAGTGCAGTGATAGTTCCTTCCTTAAATACATCATGACGCATATTATGGGCTGTTACAACGACATCCTTGAACCTCTTATTTGTCGTCTTACCATCTATTATCACAAGAGGTATTATGGTTTTCCCATTATTACCTTTCTTACGCTCAACCTCATCCTCGAAAATATGATAAGCATTATTGATCCTGCTAGATACGACGACTTCCCAGCGCAAGATAGCATCATCCTTCCAAGGATAATGATCTGCCCTAAACACATTCCTCTCCCGCCAGCCCCCACTATACACCATATTATGCCACCAGCCAGCCCCCTCATTAATTGACTTTATCACATGAGTATTCTTACTCTCATCGAAAAAATAGTCTACAACAACATCACCCCGCTCATGAAGGTGCATGAGTACGTCAAATACGCTAAAGTATCCTTCATTAAACAAGTCGGGACGATATCTTTTAACCTCCATTGGATTAAACACGTATTGAATACCACCTACTTTCACAATACCCTCCCGAACAGATTTTGTCTCAGGAAATGGAAATTCCTTCTTAATCGTTGTATAAGTGGATTCGACTTGTTTCACGTCTATTGGTTCAATAGTACCTGTGTAGCCTCGATCCGCGCGTTGTAGTTTAGTATATGAAGTAGTAGAGGAAGCATTTGGAATATCAACATCGTATCCGACAGTCTGTGTCATTCCCTCAGAAAGAAAGAACTGTCCATATGAAGATAGAATAAAGGATAACCAGACTAATGCCAGACCAAGTAACAATAATTTCCCCAAGTTACTAGATATCATAAATACCTTTAAACAAGGTATGAAATATAAATAAGACAGTTACCTAGCGGATACCCAGTCCTGCCACATATTCGCGCGCATCCTCAAGCTCGTAGAATTTCTTCACCATAAGATCAATGTCATATCCTATTTTATCATCTATGGACTTGAGGTGCTCAAGAAGGCCCATACACCCGTCTTTTCCCATTTTTTTAACCACCCATTGGACTGGTGTATCCTTAACCGGCTCTATTAACCCATTATCTGTAACGACACGTATTAACCGCTTAAACCATGATAGCATCACCTTCCGCTGGATGCTCCAGAGAAAGGCCTCCCCATAGCTATCGTATAAAGCACGGACATAATCCTTCTCAGATACTGAGCCTACAAGACCTGGATCTACAATGTTCGGGCATATACTTGAATATCCAACTTGTAGTGAATTACCACTTGTAGGTATCACAAGGGGGAATATCCTGCAATGCATCATCCGTGCATCATAGACTTTACATGCCTTATCATCATCTAGAAATGGGCAGTCATCATGATCAATATTCCAAAGTAGTGCTAACATCTTGTCGCTTTTAATATCATAGATAACAGTCCTCGGACTATACTTAAAGTCATTGTCAGAGCATTCCCTAATCCTCTCAAGCTCCCACCCATAAAGCGGAAGTCGCTTATTCTCGATTGGTATGACATTGTAGACGGGGCCACGACCCTCTAGTTTTTTATGTTTTTCAGAAATGTCTTTTCCTATGAAAGTTGTCTTGAAATCCCTGCAACACAGGGCTTTATTTGAACATCCATCGCATATGAAAATATTTTTCATTGTTTGACCGTCTGCTTGTCCTTTACATACATTAGCTCCACATTAAACTAGCTTATCTCTTAGGTTTTGTATTGCGATTGAAGGATCTGCTGCCCTTACAATGTATGATCCTGATACGAACATGTTCGCTCCCGCCTTATCAACTAGTTCGATTGTGTCGGGAGTGATGCCTCCATCAACCTCGATATTGATTTTAGGGTTAATGCTTCTGAGTTCACTTATCTTTGCCACGACATCGGGAAGGAATGGACTTCCATAGTATCCAGGATTAACAGTCATGATAAGCACTTGCTCAATATCTAGAAGATAATCACTTATTGAACTTATCTGTGTTTCAGGGTTCAGTACGAAGCCGGGTTTTTTACCGAGGTTTTTTATCGCTTCGATGACGTCTAGTGGATTATCGCATGCCTCTATCGGCGCGAGTATGGAATCGATTTTTGAACCGTGTTTTTCTATCCATCCTAATGGATCACCTACCATAAGATGGGCTTCATAAATCCCGTCATATTCCTGTAGTTCGAAATTGAAGTCTATTGACCTTGTTGGAACGAAGACTCCATCCATGAAGTCAAGCT
>CAYREE010000064.1:10713-12853 GCA_964423225.1 uncultured archaeon
GTCTATTATTGTTGTTAGTTGTTCCTGTGTTTCAGCAATGATTGCTGGAATAATATGCTTTTCACCTGCCATCATCTTTCTCCATTTTTTCTTAAAGTCGGTTAATACAATCTTGTATTTTATTTATTTGACAATTCTAGCCGGACAAGTATAAAAATCGATTATGAATATATGGTCGGTCATATCATCACCTTGTTATAGCAAGGTCTTTTCTAATTATCGCGGCAAGGCTTGCACCATAAATACTCACATCATAGTTTTTTAATACATATACGGGAGTGGATTTGAGTAGTTCAGACCGCATCCTAGAGTTTTCGAATTCCTTGATAAATTCTCTTGTCGAAAAAATACCTGGATTCTTTGATGCTACACCCCCAGCAATATATAATCCCCCTCTTGAAAGAGTGTCTAGGACAAAGTTTTTCGCACAACGAGCATAGTAGGCAGTATACATCTTGAATGTCTCCCGTGAAGTCTTGTCCTTATGCTTGTATTTTGCTATTAATGGAACCTTGTCATTACTTGCAGCTATTTCCACCGAGTATTTAGAGTCTTCATAGCCCCCATATTCCTTTAGGAAATCATATATCGTCTCTATACCAGAACCAGATATAATGTCTTCATAACTTACTCTATCTGCTTTTGTCCGTTCCTTTATGAAATCAACTAGCAGATAGTCTGGCTCATCTTGTGCTGGGAAATCTCCATGACCCCCCTCACTCGCATGAGGGATATATGCACTGAATTTATTATCATAAACAAGTATGTTCTTTCCTAATCCAGTTCCAGCCCCGATCACAGCCTTATTTGCATAATCAAATGATTTCTGGCGTTTCATGCCAGGTCTTATCTTCTTAATATCATCCTCATTATTTGTTTTAAGTAGGTTTATCCCATAGCCTATCGCGTCAAAATCATTTAGCAATAACAATGATGAAAGCCCAGTGCGCTTAAGGATTTTTTTAGCATTGATATCCCAGTCTATATGGGTTGGCTTACAATAATCATTTTTCTCTGACACCGGACCAGAAGCGGCAATACATGCTTTTTTTATCAGTAATCCATGTTTTTCCTTTGAGTAGTCAATGACATTATTAAGTGCGGTTTCAATGGATTTCAACTGTTGGCTCTTATAATTAAGAGAAAATAGTGGGTTTGGCTTACCATTTCTCACACCTGAGACGCCAAGATTAGTATTGGTTCCTCCAACATCAACTCCCAGGATATAGGAGGTAAAAGAATCAGATCTGATATTCTTTCTATAGTAGATTATATTATAGTCCTTCTCTTCCTCAATCTCTGATTTTATTGATGTTATTCCAACCACCAGAATCAATGTAAATACTTTAACAAATTCTTTTTACACATTATTAATGTGATTAGTTACATTATAGAAACCCGATTTTTAATCATCAAACCGCATTGATTATCCATATGACCGATTCATATAATCCCGTGTCGACTAAAACAAGCTTATTACTAGAAAGTTCGTGTAGATACGGGACTCCACAATATATCCTACACGAAGATGAGTTGGTTAAAAACTGCCAGGACTTCAAAGAATCCTTCGAAAAAAGACTTCCTAGATGCAGATTCTATTATCCATATAAGACAAACAGCCTGCCCCATTTGTTAAAGATAATCCATTCCCAAGGCTATGGAGCTGAAGTATCATCAAAATTAGAGCTTGAACTATCAAAAAAAATAGGTGTAAAAGACACGGTATTCAACAGTCCTGGAAAAACATATGAAGAAATAAAATATGCTATTAATGAAGAATCGGTTATAATCATCGATAATCTTGATGAACTAGACCGGATAATAAACGCTAGCATTGAGACAGGACAAATACCCAAATTAGGAGTAAGATTAAATCCGCTTGGAACCAGTGCAGGGGAGTGGTCAAGGTTTGGAGTCGCGGAAAAAGAAATCCCAATACTACTTCAACGATTAGAAAAACAAGAATTCAAATTAAGCGGGCTACATTTTCACATCGGAAGCAGTATATACGATGTGAAAAAATATGAATCCGCAATCAAATCACTAAAACAAATAATGATTCAAAGATTTGGCGATATCCTACAATCATTGCAATTCATTGATATTGGAGGTGGATTCGCAGGGAGTGAAACATAAAACA
>CAYREE010000065.1:0-12629 GCA_964423225.1 uncultured archaeon
GCATGTGGCGGCTTCATTTGCTTCTAATGAACTACAATATGATGCTTCCCCCTTAACCAGGGCAAGACAAGATACTCTTATATCCTCATTGATTACCCGACAGTATCCTTCATTCTTTGTCTGGAAGGCTTTGGTTAGAACGCATTTCGTCTTCAAATATCCGTTGAAATCCGTGCATTCTTCAATATCAATAGTAGTTGAAGTGGTGATGGTGGGTGACTCATTGATCTTATTTTCCAAGCATCCGGAAGATAAGATGATAACTATCAGATAAACAATGAGTCTCATCTATAGAAGATGTATTTGAGTGATTAAAAAGAAAAAATGGTGATTATTAGAAGTGTTTTGACATCATCCTCATCTTAATGAGCAGGTATTCTAGGACTATTATTATCCCGTAGAATAGTACTCCCCATAGTGATAGTGTCAGGATGCATGCGAATAGTAATGGCGTATCCAAATAGTATGATGAGTTCAGCATCACGTATCCTAGTCCTTCGGTTGATCCTGTGAATTCTCCGATAACTACCCCAACTACTGCTAGGGTACTGCTAATCTTTAGTGCCGAGAATACGAATGGCATGGAGTTAGGTATCCTTAGTTTGAGTAGGACGTGAATCTTTGACGCATTATATGATTTCAGTAGGTCGAGCTGTTCTTTCTGGACGTTATTTAGGCCTTCCATGCTGTTTATGAGTACTGTGAAGAATAGGAATATTGCGCCCATGAATATCTTTGACGTCATACCGTTTCCTAACCAGAGTATTATGAGTGGGGCGAGTGCGATGAGTGGTGTTGCCTTCATCGCTATTGCGAATGGCATCATTGAGACCTTGAGGTTCTTGTTTAGTGTGAATAGTAGTGCGAATATGAATGCGCTTATTGATCCTATAGTGAATGCCATTATGGATTCGAAGAATGTGATCGATGAGTTGTGAAGTAGTTCTGTGTAATTCGTTCCAACCGCTACGACTACTTCACTGAACTTGGGTAGTATCACATTGTTCACCCTGCCAGTGGATGCGAATAGTTCCCAGCATGTGATGACTAGAATCATCACTATGGTTGGGTAGACTATCTCCCTTATTCTCTGAATGATTCTTTTATCCATTTTACATACCTCTGGAATTTTTCTGTATATTTTATTTCAAGCTCCCTGTCTCTGGGAAGCTCTATCTTTATTATTTCCTTTATCCTCGCTGGCCTCTTTGACATTATGACGACCTTGTCGGATAGGAAGACTGCTTCTTCGAGATTGTGTGTTGTGAATAGCACGGTCTTGTTGTTGAGTATCCTCTTTACTTCAAGCCCAAGGGTTTCCCGTGATAGCATGTCTACGGCTGCGAATGGTTCGTCCATCAGCATAAGGTCAGGGTCAAAGGATAGTGCTCTGGCTAGTGACGCCTTCTGTTTCATGCCTCCTGATACCTCTGATGGTAGGAAGTCTTCAAAGCCTTGTAGTCCAACCATATCAAGCATCTGTGTCGAGTCGAATCTGTCTGAAAAACCCATTATCTCGGCTGGGAGCTCGACATTCTTCTTTAATGTCCTCCATTCAAGCAGCCCATGGTTCTGGAAGATGAAGGATATGTTGGGCTTGCCATTATCATGTTCGATCATACCAGATGTCTCTTCGTCAAGCCCCCCGATTATCCTTAATAGGGTGCTCTTCCCGCATCCGGATGGTCCGACTATGGATATGAACTCTCCTTCCTTGACCTGGAAGCTGACTTTGTCAAGGACTTTCAAGGGTCCGTTATTATTGGATTTGAACTCTTTGCTTAGGTCTTTTATCGTTATCATCATCCATCACCCCCTATTTGATATTTTTTTTTAATCGTGTATGTTCAGCTCCTTTATGAATCTTGTGTCATACGCGTTTCTAACATCATAGCCTTTGTTTATCACCTTCTCCTTGATTAGTCGGTCGTATGTTTCACTGAACATCTCATAGTCCATGTATCCATATGGCTTTGTAGATGTCACAATATTGTAGACTGGTAGTCTTCCAAGCTCTCTGTCCCTGTCTAGTTTTGGATCCTGTTTTACTAGGTATCCAACCGATTCTTCAGGATGGTTCACACTGTATTGTAGTCCCTTTAGTGTTGCTCTAAGGAATTTTTTCACAACTTCTGGATTTTCTTGGATATAGTCTTCCCGTGCAAACAGTGTGTATCCATGGCTTTTCACACCATAATCCTGTGGGTCTATGGTGTTCACTTCAATACCTTCTGCATCAAGGTTTGGTAGTGCGGTCTGTCGGAAACCTACGCCAGCATCAAGCCTCCCGCTTATCATCTGGCTGTAGTCATAGTAGGTGACTCCAACTTCCTTGAGTTCTACTCCTTCCTGTCTGAACAGTGTGTGTAATATGTCGACTGATATATGGCCCATGAACATGCCTATCTTTTTCCCGTCCAAATCCTTTACAGTTGTCAGTCCACTATCCTTCATGGTGAGTATGGTCAGGAAGTTCGCGTCCTTGTGAAAGATGGCGACAGCCTTTATGGGTTGGCCTCTGCCTCTTGCTACAAGCAGTGTGTCTGGTCCGCTTAGTAGTCCGAAGTCGTCTGTCTTTGTCACAACCATTTTCACAGGATTCAGTTCTGCAGAACCATGTGTGAATTCTACGTCCAGACATTCATCATCATAATATCCCTTTTCATATGCTGTGTAGAATGGTGTTTGTCCGGCCTCGATCATTGGGATCGGAAACCTTATTGAAGTCTTAGTGCATCCAGCCTCTTTGTTATCGTGTCTTTCAGAAATAGCATATCCTATTACAGGTATGCTTCCCCCATCATAGATGATCAAAAGGCCGAATCCTATTGTGGCAAGCGCCATCAGTAAAACAATGATGTTTTTGCCATATCCTTTCGTCCTTTGGTTTTTTTGTTCCATTAATACTATTGACGAAAACCGAACTAATAAGTCTCATATCCCCCTAAGGGGGGAGTTAGAATTAAATGGGGTTATTGTCTCTAAAACGTCATAATACTACTGTATTGACTATTTTTAAGCATTTTCTAATGATATGTCTTTTATTATTATAATGCCATTATTATAACTGTTTAGTCCCCCCAGGGGGTCGTAAGATGTATGAAAATATCTTGAGAGATATAGGATTGACTGATGGAGAGATAAAGGTCTATATAGCTTTGATGAAGCTTGGACCGACAAGAACCGGCCCCCTTATCACCTCCTCCGAGGTATCGTCTTCTAAAGTATATAAGATTCTTGACCGATTGGAGAAGAAGGGTTTGGTTGGCCATTTCATCAAGGAGAATGTTAAAGTCTATCATGCTCAAGATCCAAAGCGTCTGCTTGAATACCTGGAGGATAAGGAGAATCATATCTTAAACAAGAAACAGGAATTCAAATTATTGATGCCTGAATTTGAAAACATGTATGCCCGGACAAAGGAGAAGACTGAGGTCACAATCTTTGACGGCTTTAAGGCTGTGACTAGCCAGGTGCGTTCAATCCTCTCCGAGTTAAAGAGTGGTGATACTTATTACATCCTTAATGCCGGCTATGGACATGTCCCCGGCCTACGATCATTTTTCAGAAATCATAATAAGATGCGGGCTGACAAGGGTATTTACTTGATGATGCTTGCAAACTATGATGTGCGTGATTCGATGGAGGATACTACGTTCTTGAATGCCGAGGTCAGGTTTTTACCACAGTATCTCCATTCTCTCACGGAGATAATCTTCTATAAGAATAAGACTTTCTTTTGCGTATGGACCGAGATTCCAAAAGGATTTCTTATTGAAAGCAAGGAGGCGACAGACAGTTTCCGAGCATACTTCAATGCTTTCTGGAAGATAGCGGAACCACATCAACTAAAATAAAAATCTAGTTTATATCCTTGCTCTTTTTCTAATCAAATATCTTGTGAATCCGAGTTTTTCCCAGGTTTTTATCCCACTAGTGTTTTTCACATGGACTGATAATTCCACGTCTTTTATCTTCTTTTCACGGAACCATGTTTTAAGCTCCTTGTACATGAGTTTTCCAACTCCTTTTCGCCTATATGATTTTTCCACATACATGTCGCATACGACTCCAAGCCTTCTTTTTGGATAGACTGGCGGCCTCTGTGATATCTCAGCTAACGCATATCCTATGATCTTTCCGTCTTTTTCCGCGACTACTATCTGTCTTTTGGATGAGTAGACACATGACTTGAAGAATCTCTTGTAGACATCATTCACATCCTTCTTGGGTGTATAATATGCGTCAAGCTTTCTGTGATATGATAATAAACCCTCTCCCATCCTAGATAGGGCATCGGCATCCGCGACCCTAGCCTTTCTAAAAACAACCATATATGAATTATCTGATGGATAAAGTAAATATTGGATAATGTGTGTTAGGACTAGAATATCAGCATTTAGATGGAAATAATGGGGTATGCATACATTTATTTAATCAAACTTGATTGATAACAACATGAAGTCAACACCCTTGATAATAGCACTTTTCTTCTTATGCTTTTTTCCACATGTGTCAGCGGTAGATGATTCTACATTCTGCGGGTGGGATCTAGACTGCAATGACGGCGAGCCACTATGCCGGGGAATGGTGATACACAAGTGTTACTACCGATGGTATTGGACTCCAGATTGTGATAGGGTTAGAGACGTAGTAGACGGCCTATGCGAGGCTTGTGGATGGGGGAAAGCCGAGACCTGGAATATAGGTGGATATTATAGTTGGGACAAACCCCATGCATGTGTTATGTATCCTAAAGGACATAAGGAGACTGATTGCCCTGAATATATCAAGAGGATACACTGTACGAAAGGCCCTAAAAAGTCCACTACAACTACTACGTCGAGTACTACGACAACGATAAGGACGACGACTACAACAACCCTGATGCGGACGACGACCACATTCGCTACAAAGACAACGGTTGGATGGTCTATCACACCTATTAAAACAACCACAACCTTACGATCAATAACGACTACATCAGCAACAACGTCTTCGACGATAATGGGAGTCAAGTATGTTAAGGCAAGCTTCTGTCCGGGTCTAGTAAGTTGTGGGATGGTCCCCGAATGCGATGGGACTGCAATAGACTACTGCTATAATGACGGCTACCGGACAGACTGTGAAAGGGGTCAGGAAGTAGCCGATAAGATCTGCAAGCTGTGCGGTTCAGACAGGGCTAAGCCAGTCAAGAAGGGAACAGCAGGCATCCTTCAGCTGGGAACCGTCTACTATCCATCCGGGAAATATTGTTATACCTGTAAGAACTACTTGAAGAATTGGGAATGTGAAAACATTACGCCAACTGATTTCTGTCAAAAAAATCTTGAATGCGGTGACACTCCAAGATGTGATGGAAACCTGATTAGTAATTGCATGGACCTTGGATATCGGCGTGATTGTTCAAACCAGGATCAAGTTGCAGACGCCATCTGCAAGGCATGCGGATACAATAAACAAAAAGGTTTCCGTCTTGGACACACATCCGAGGTTCAGGGAGAGATTATCGCATACCCTACTGGAAACAAGATTACTGAAAGCCAGCGTTTCATAACACAGTTGAGCTGTGGTAATCCAGTCTCACAGGCGAGAACAACCACACTACTTGATATGGGGTTTTGCAGTGGAAGGCTAGAGTGCGGTACAACACCGAAATGCGATGGCAAACTGATCGACTATTGTATAAAGGATGAAAAAGGATCAACATGCAACCGGTTCGAGGATGTCGCTGATGCATTATGTCGTCTGTGCGGTTACAAGGGTTATGAAACATATTATGTTGCAGCAAATGCAAAGGAATATGGGGGGACTGTCCGGTATTCTGACGAGCATTTCTGTCCTTCCTGCAAACATTACATCACTAACCTACACTGTACTAATGATGATAATATATTGAAGACAAGGGGTGATCCGTTCTGTAGACGTGGTTTTGACTGTAAGATTCAACCAAACTGTAATGGAAAACTTATTAGCCCCTGCATTGATGATGGAGGAAGTTTGGATTGTACGCGTAAGACAGAGGTTGCTGACGCGATCTGCAGGATGTGTGGGGCATCCATGCATGAATCATATAGTCTGGAGACTAGGCAGATGGCTGGAGGAGACATATTATATCCTACTGGTCGGATGTGTCCTGACTGCAATAGCCACTTCAAAGAATTATACTGTGTTAAACACGGGGTGACAACCACAACCACTCTCTCAACATCGTCTACTACTACGACAACTTCAACGACGACCACTACCTTAGAGTTGAAGGGCATTGGTTTTTGCGCGGGTAAGATGGATTGTGGATCTCCACCAAAATGCGATGGATTTCCAATCGATTATTGCCTGGATATCAATGGAAAAGCCGACTGCAACCGTCATAAGGAGGTTGCTGACGCGATATGTCAGGCATGTCGGTATGAGAGGGCGGGCACGTATAGGAAGGGGGTGTTAGGCGGTCGTGGGACAGTTTATTATCCGACAAGAAGAACGTGTGGTAGCTGCTATAATTACCTTGAGGATCTTGTCTGCGTGAATAATCTCGGAGCATCAAAGCAAGTGAAAAAATCACCTTTGAAGAAAAGGTCTTCTGAACCTAGGTTAAGTGAAAAATCTGAGCCGCCGTCTGAAAAGGCTGATGGCGGTATTGATGGGTTCGTGAAAAAATTCTTCTCCTTCTTATGGGGTGGGTCTTAACTGGACCTGGTTCTGAAAGTCCTCTGGGCGTCGACGATCAACCATTTTCCTTCGTCTTGGGCGAGAGTGTATACGTCTGTTGTCTTGTATTTTGCCCCGAATCCCTTGTCTTTTGGAGTGTATTCATCCACATAGGTCACTTTCACTTGTTTTCTTCCATCACTTAGATCAGTGATTTTTTTCACGTTAAACTCTTTTATCTCGATTGTATATTCTTTCATGTCTCCAGCAACCATTTTAACAGCCTCCTTCTTTATCACTGGAGCAATGTATTGCCCAACTTCGTCAGGATCATCTGATTCTAATGAATATATCATTGCTTCAACAACTCCTTCAGGAGTGCTTGGATAGCCTAGATTACATAAAGGACAGCATAGACAGCCAGACAACAATAAAATGATTGGTAAAACCAAAATTGATTTCATATAATCCATTATATCACCTTGAACTTTTTTTCTCTTCTATATTATTTTTTTTTAAAATATTTGATTACTATCCAGACTAGGGCTATGGAAACCACTAGGATTATGGCGAGGATGATGAGTATTACTTCGACTGGAGGCATTATCCTATATGCGATCATTCCCCCTCCTTTTTCTGTAACGTATTTTCCATCTCCTAGATATTTTGTGTCGCCATATCCTTCTTCCATCAATGTGGTCGTGGATTCTATCTTTTGTTGTATCGTTCTTCCAACACCTATATTATCTGCAACGTATTCTAATCCAATCTCTTTACAGCAGGCTTTCGCATCATCTCTTGTGAAATCGCAGTTTCCAATGGGTGTAATGATTATCGAGTCATCTCTTTGCTCTACGTATCCTGGATAGTATTCAATCCATCCGTCTGGCAATGGATTATTATGAAACTCGTCTCCACCCCAATATCCTGCACACTCTCCCGTACCTTCATTTATTGCAATCCCCCACGGCATTGGAGCAGCATTCACTGTCATTAAAACAAGGATGATAAAACTTAGGATGGTCAAGACGACAATTTGTTTCATCTCTTATACTAATTAATTGAAAGACTTATTAAGAACAATATTAATTGATGGAGCTAATGCCCGGGGTATGCGAAGATTATAACCGATTTTTTTTTTATTTTCCTGTAATCTGGTTGTATTGAATACCAACTAATTTATTGTGGGAAACAACTCAATATTTATTAAGCATTAATTACTTCAAGGCCTGGTAATCCGCGTTTATGGCGGAATATTCTTTATCGCATACTCTACGAATCCAATACATGCTTCTTTTTCTCGATGGTCTTCTATCTTATTGCATAAGTTTGTGTCTTTCTTTCCTGAAGCTACGAATGATATGCAGGAATATCTGTTCTGGATATGGTTTATCCTAATGCAAGCGTTAATATCCAGGTTTTTCTGTCCTAAGAGTAGGTAGCATACGTCTTTTTGTCCTGGATCAGCGTGTTCTTCACAGTGGTCTATTCCCTTCGAGAGTTCTCCAATGCACCTTTGTTTGTATGAGGGGACAGTAATCAACTCGCAGATTGTCTGGTCTTTTATTATGGTCGCCACGTCTAGATAGCATAAGTCTCTCTGGCTTGTAGGATTAATCCTACTTCCGGTAACCTTTATCAATTCACATAGTGATCTATCCTTGGTTTTTTTAGCAACCATACTGATGCATACGTCTTTTGCTAAGCTCTGGTTTATCTTTAAACAGTATGTATGATCCATATGTTTTCTTGCAAGACATAGGTTCAGATCGTCAAAGCTGGTTTTTTTATTGCAGTCGACTATCCCACCTGGTTTTTCCTTCAGGCTTATCTCAGTTGTCTTGGAATTAGTATCTGGTTTGGATTCATGATATTTGATACACCATTTATTCCACTTAGACGAGTTTATTTTTTCACATCCTGTCTTGTCATCTAATCTCATTGATAGGGTTCTATAGCAGTCTTGCATCCAGTATGTATTTGATATTTTATTACACGTGGATAAGTCATTGTTTTCATCTGCATATTGGTTATAACAGAAATCCATCTTATTTCTCTCTGCTATCCTATGACAGTCAAGGGTATTACTACTTATAGATATTTCATCATCGACTTTTTGCATCTGAATTGTCGTGGATGATTGTTCAGGACTGGATGAGATGCAGCCAGTAATAAAAACTAGTATGATGATCGGTAAGATCCGCATGTTTAATTATTCATGAAAATGTTTAAAACAATATTTTTTTAAAAACACTCTTTTTTCATCATCCTTTATTCCCCCTTTATTATCTAATCTTTTTTTTTTAATGGGGAAGAATTGTTATTTAGCCTGCTTTTTCCCAATATTTTATTAATGGTTTTATTGCATAGGGAGACGGCTGATAAGAGGCGGTTGGAGGTTCATTTAGGCGAGAAAAAAGTCGATTTGCATGTTAGTCTTGATAAGTCATTATCTCATCTGGAGGATAGCAGGGATATATCTCTTTCTGGTCAGGAGACGGCTGGTTTGATCAAGGGTTTGGTTGAAAAGCATCAGCATGCAGGCAGGGATACTGCCCATCAGAGGAGTCTTGGCATTGCCTTATCAGTATTATATCATACTTATGGAGATATCTCTAACCAACATCTTGGAGGATCACTGGATTATGTGGGGTCAGTATCTGGATCGCATAGGAGTGCCGGCGACCTTGATGGCGTGGATTTAACTATAACTGAGAAAACACATGGGGCTGTATCTAGGACCGGTTTCGAAGACTTATATCAGATGGCTCAGAGACGTGATCCACAGGGCAGGGCAGCATTGAAGGAAGAAATGTATACCGATCGGTCCGATACTGTTAATCCTGCCGTCCACTTGCAGTTGGCTGAAATCGTTCTTGGCAGGCAGATGACACATACTCAGGTCGCGGAACTTTATTCTGGTAAGACTTATCCTCCCGGCGATGAAAGTAGAATATCTCAATGGAGTGATTTTTCTGTTGCCGACATGGTTTTATTGCAGGAATCTGGTCTACGGCATACTCCTAACTGGAATTTTGACGGGCTCCCTCAAGCATTAAAGTCTATTGAGGATAGGCGGGAGCATCATCCAACACCTGATTTCGTTAAACAGCAAAGTCCAACAGAGTATGGTTCTCGCGCATCCTCTGATAATCATAATAGTACTTTATCGGATCCGTATTCACGTCATTTCCAGGAGATCTTATCGGATGGCTTGGAGGATGCGTCACCCTTGGAGCTTCGTCGAATCATGGATGGTTCTATAGTCCTTGATCTTGGTGCTACGAATGCGCCTCGCATGTCTTCTGTTGCACATGCATGCGGTGCTAGGGGCTGCATAGTCAATGATCATGACCTGAAGGATGATCATGGAACCAACTGGGTGGAAGTCGCAGATACATACAGTTACCTGGATTATCTGGGAACTTATGTTAATAGGTCTAAGAAGGGCATGGAGAATTCGCAGGTTGACAAGGATGCTAAGCTTGCCACAAGACTCCTTAGGACTGCACAACATGCTAGCAATAAGTCCAATGACATGGACTTGCAGTTAGTTGAAGGGGATATGTTAAAATATCTGCAGTCATTACCTTCTGAGAATTCAGGCATCTCTGTGATTTGTCTTAATGGTATCGACGATATCGTTGAGAAACAGGGTTGGAAGCATAAGGAGGTAGCCTACCATATCTCTAGGATACTCCCAGTAGGCGGTACTGTGATTGCTAATGGATCAAAGGGTTCTGATTATTTCGAAAGATATGGGTTAGAACCTGTTCCAGAAGTAGATTATATGTGGAGGAAGAAAACCCCGACACCACAAGCATAATCCCGTAAAAACTTTTTTTTAGGATAACGCATGTGGGTAAGCGACAGTTTTTCAGAACCTTAATAGTTAATGATTTATTCTGAAAAATTTTGGGAAAAGATGTTAGAAACGAGTGTTTTTCCGTTTAGCCATTGTTATCTGCTATGCTTCAAAAAGGCCAGGAGATGATATAGTAATAACGACGGAAAAAAATGCAATCTATATCTGGGGATGCCATATGGATGATTATGCCCTATTAAGTTAAGAAAGAAATAGTAGTATAATGGATTCTTACCCGCTCTTATTTATGTATGTCGGACCATTTGAGCTGCCATCAATTATAGCAATATTCTTGCTTATCTTTATACAGATCGGGATTGTCTGCCTAATCCTGTTCTTCTCTAAGCTGATTATAACAACGTTATTCCTCAGGAAGGATCCTGCAAGGAAAAAGATAATTAAACACGTTGGAGTATCCTCGATTTTATCGATGATTATGGTAGCGCTACTCTTCGTTGTCATATACTATTCTATCATGCCCATCTACGACGGTCGTCTTACCTTATCAGCAATGGACATTATGCTATTACATAATATCATCGCGATGGTGTTGACAGAAATAATCTATATGAAGTCGAAGATCAGCAGGATTATCGGCGGTAGAAAAACACTTTATCTAACAATTGCCAACAATTTCATAGCATTGGTCATATACATCAACTTGCTTGCCAGCCTATCGACAATTGAAGTGGCATTTTTCACTATGAATCCAGACATGTGCCATAGTCTGAGCCCGGCACAAGAGTATATGTGCACGATAAAATTATCATATAAGATGAAGAATGGCCCATCCAAGCCCTCAATAAACAAAGAGATATGCCATGATATGGATGATGTGATACAGAGGGATAAATGTTTTTATGATCTAGCAGGCAAGATTAATGATAAAAGTTTATGCGAGAAGATCACAGGGATAAACCGGAATACTTGCTTAGCAGGTTATTACAGCCGAACGTTAGATGTCGCAGGCTGTAAAAGCCTCCCGAACACAAATTTTGAGAGAGGAAACTGCCTGAAAAGAATCGCGGTAGAATTAGGTGACATCAGCATATGCGAAAAGATAGATAAAAGCCATAGCTTTTACGTTTACTGCGTAAGAACGATAGCCATAGAAAAAAAAGACAAGACAATATGCGAACAAATCACAATGGAAAGAGAGAAAAGAATTTGCATAGAAAATATCAATAAAGCTAAAAACAAGTAATTAACACCTAAAATTGCAGTTAACGCCAGGGGTAAACGAAGATTTTCAAATACCATTGTTTTAATGGAATAATATTTGAAAATTTTGGGGAACAGAGTCATTTAGGAATAATTCCCGTTTAGACCGAGTTAATTTCCCTGAAAGGTCGACCGAGCCGTTTAGGCGAGGGAGAAGTTCGAGGCGGTAGATTATTTTAATGTTTTGTGTATTTGAATTTTCTCTCGTAATTCTTGTGATCTAGCCATTCAATGAGTATGGAGATTATGATAACTTCGTTGTTGGCTACCGAGTATAGGAGTCTCCAGGAGTTTGGCAGATTATATTTCCATAGGTTATCAATATCGTATTTCTTCGTGTATTCCTTAGGTATCTGCTTTTTAGGTATCTGGATTCCACAAAACGCATCTTCTTCAAGGTCATCGATTGCCCTATCTATCCATTTATACAATTTCTTATCTTCTGTCTTAGAATCCTTAAGGTCTTCAAATGCCTTCTGGATCTTAGGATCAGCGAAAAATACCTGGCTTTTCATCTTGCCTTAAGTCCTGGTTGTTTCAAGTATTTTTCAACCAGGCGTGGATTCCATATCCAAGCTATATGCCCCTCCTTGTCTCTAGCTATCTTCCCTGATTTCTCTAAATAATCAAATACAAGACAGTATGTCTGATACATCATTTTACGGGGTAAATGCTGCCATAAGCTCTTCTTCTTATATTCCCCGCTATTATCCCGTACAAACTCCTCTACCATCAATACAGTGTCCAACCGTGGATAATGTATCACGTCCATGAAAAGATATAGGTTATATAAGTTTATATACCTTTCGGTTTTCCTAAACAAGCCGCCTCGAATTGAAATTAACGCCAGGGGTAAACGAAGATTTTCAAATACCATTGTTTTAATGGAATAATA
>CAYREE010000066.1:0-12541 GCA_964423225.1 uncultured archaeon
CGTTGCACATGTAGTTTTTTTATTTTTATTTTCAGAGTAGTTTTACTCTAAGATGTTCAAGGCGGTATTATTCGATATGGATGGTACGATAGTCGATTCTGTCCCAGCATGGCATAAAACCTTTAACAGAGTATTAGATGAGGTAGGTGGGAAAAAGATTACTCTCGAAGAATTCTGCTACGACGTATTAGGACAATCCACTGAAAAAGACATAGAGAGATTCTTCCCAACGTTATCTGATAATGAATTACATGATTACTACAACAAATTTTTCCTGGAATACATTCAAGAAGTCAGATTATTCGCAGATAGTATAAAAGTCCTCGAATACCTAGAGTCCAAGAAGATTGTGAAGGGTATTGTAACAAATACCCCACGAGACCTTATGATCAAGACCCTCGACCTAGTAGATATAAGAGATTGGTTCGAAGTAATCCTCGGCGGAACAGATGTAACAGTAGGTAAACCAAACCCCGAGATGCTTCACAAAGCATGTAAAATGCTCGATATCGATGAAAGCGAAGCACTAATGGTGGGAGACACACAAGCAGATATGGGTGCAGGAAGAAGTGCTGGATGCTTCACACTAGGAATAGGAGTCGACGGTGACTGGCGGATAGAATCACTTTCTGAAATGACTGGTTTCCTGGAAAAAGCAGAGGAAGAATGAAATGGAAACAAAAATCATAAAAAAAGTCGAAGGCGGAAAACTTTTAAAAATCTTCCTTGACATAAAAAACGATAAAATCCAAAAAGTGCGGATAACAGGAGACTTCTTCGCCCATCCAGAAGAAAGCATAGAAATACTCGAAAGAAAGCTTGAAGGAAAAAGCTGCGAGGATATTAGAGATCTAATAAAAGAATTCATAGACGAGAATAAGGTCAAACTCTACGGCATTGACGCCAAATCCATAGAAGAAACAATCAAAGAGGCTTGGAATGGAATACCGACTACTTGAAACAGGATATAAGAAAGCAGCTTGGAATATGGCAGTTGACGAGGCGGTGATGACCCATGTAAGCAGTGGGAAAAGCCCTCCAACACTAAGATTTTACGGATGGAGTCCTCCATCAGTTAGCATCGGATACTTTCAAAGCCTAGAAGAAGAAGTCGATCAAACCGCGCTAAAAGACCTTCAAATCGATGTTGTAAGACGGATGACCGGGGGAGGCGCAGTATTTCACGAGCATGAATTGACTTACAGCATAATAATACCAGAGGACCAGATACCTAACGATATATTAGAATCATACAAACTAGTCTGTGGGGCCATTGTTAACGGATTGGAAGAAATGGGAATGGCTGCTGTGTTCGCTCCGTTAAACGACATCATCGTAGATGGAAAGAAGATATCTGGCAATGCACAGACACGGAGGATGCATTGCATGCTACAGCATGGAACAATCCTCCTAAAAGTCAATGTAGACAGGATGTTCACACTATTAAAAGTACCATCTGAAAAAATGAGGGATAAAATAATATCAAATGTAAAAGAAAGAGTAACAAGCGTGAAAGACTGTCTTGGAAAAGAAGCATCATTCCAAAAAACATCACTAGCCATGAAAAACGGTTTCAAAAAAACCCTAGACATCGAATTCAAAGAAGGGCAATTAACAGAAAGCGAATTAAAACTCGCTGAAGAACTAATCCAAACAAAATATGCAAATGATAAATGGAACAAAAAACGATAATCAAATAAAAAAAAAACCAATAGTACTAAAGATGTATGATGCTGTGATAATAGGTGCAGGCCCTGGAGGATATACTTGTGCAATAAGAATAGCCCAGTTAGGAGGGAAAGCCGTCCTCATAGAAGAAAACGAGGTGGGCGGAGTATGCACGAACAAAGGCTGTATTCCCACAAAAACATTATGGAGTGCTATAAAACTAGTCAAACAAGTAAACGCAGGGAAAAAACGTGGAATAAACACAGAAAACCTTGAGATAGACTATGAAATCCTCTCAAAATACAAGGATCGTGTAGTAAAAACAAATGTGAAAGGAATTGAGACACTCCTTGAAAGCAATAATATCGATTTGATACGGGGGAAAGGCAAGATAATCAATAAAAACACCGTACGCGTGGGAGACAAAGACATTAAGGCTAAAAACATAGTCATTGCAACAGGATCAGAACCAGTGGAATTGAAGGATCTAACATTCGACCATGAATATATCCTATCAAGTGAAGATGTACTAGCACTCAAAGAGATTCCATCAAACATCCTGATAGTTGGTGGAGGCGTGATAGGAGTAGAATTCGCAGCAATACTGAACAAACTAGGAAGCAAAGTCACAATAGTGGAATTAGCAGACAAAATACTACCCCTAGAAGACCAGGATATATCAGATGAAGTAGAGAAAATCCTAGGCAGAGAAATAAGCATATATACAAACTCAAGAGTATCATCGATAAACCAAGAGAAAAAAGAAGTAGAGATAAAAACCTGTGAGGAAACAGAGACTATCCAATGCGAGAAAATCCTTGTCGCAGTAGGAAGGAGACCTAGATTACCCGCAGAAATAGATGAGATAGGCATAAAACACGAAAAGGAAATCCCCACAACCCATCAGATGAAAACAAATATTGAAAACATCTATGCAATAGGAGATATTACAGATAGCATGCAACTAGCACATGTCGCATCACATGAAGGAATCACTGCTGCAGAAAACATTATGGGAAATGATAGAAACATGAACTATGACTCAATCCCAGGGTGTATATTCAGCCTTCCAGAAGTCGCAAGAGTAGGCTTAACAGAAAGACAAGCAAGAGAATTAACAGACATCCAGGTAGGCATGTTCCCGTATGCAGCCTCAGGAAAAGCAAGATGCGAAGACACAAGAGAAGGATTTGTGAAAACAATCATAGATGAAAAAACCAAAAAAATCCTCGGCATCCATATAATCGGTCAGAATGCTTCAGACCTGATAGCTGAAGCAACAATAATAGTGAAAAAAGGATTGAAAACAGATGAAATACAAGGCATAATACATGCACATCCCACATTACCTGAAATGATAGAAGAATCCATACAAGACTCGATAAAAAAAGCGATAAACCTGCCAAAGAAGTGAATACATCAAACTTCGTAATTACCCCAAACCTTTCCAGAACTACGATGAATATTATCCCCCGTCCTCGAGTCATTATACACAACAATCAAAAATACTTCATATCTTTTACCAGGAGAGCCAGAAACAAGATCTCTAATAGTCTGCACCCGAGACTCACCAGCCGGAATAACCAATGGCAAACATGACCCACAATCACTTGAAACCTCAGTCATACTAGCATTATAAAAAAGAATAGTGATATTCGCCCCAACATTATTAAGAAAAGAAACCTGCAAATCACCATTAGATGACATCACATAATCATGCGGTAAAACACCCCAAAAACCAAAACTACCAGGCTCTACAGTCTCCCCAATACTAAAAAAACCCCACTGCCAGGCCACTATCATAACAATCATGATGATAAGGATAGCCCAACCATAAGTCATCAAGAATTCGATCGAACTTTGTCCCCTACGACCCAAATTTTCAATCATCAATATACATTATTAAAAGAAGGTAATAAACTTAACCACTCAGCTTACCAGAAAGATATTCCTTAAACTTAATAAACATGGATTCTTCAGGATCAATAGACAAAGCCCTATCACACGCCTCCAATGCATCATCCAATAAATCCACATATACAAACGACCTTGCTAAACCAAACCAAGCCCAAGAAGAACCCTCATCCAATAAAGTAGCATTAAGATAACTAGTAATAGCCTCATCAACAATCAGCAAATCTTCAAGTATAGAACCACGTTCAATCCAATAATCAGGGATTTTCGTATTAAAACCAATGGCCATCTCAATCTCTTCCAAAGCCTCTTCAAGCCTGCCAAGATGATGGAAAACCTCAGCCTTCCTATAATACGGCCATGGAGAACTCGGTGAAACAACCTTAGCACGCTGAAAAGACTTTAAAGCAAGCATATCATCACCACGAGCATGATAAGCAAGGCCTTTAAGGATCCAGGCCGTTATGTCAGAATCATCCTGTATAATCATTGAATTTGCTTTAACCAATGCTTCATCAGGATTACCATCATCAATAAGCTTTGAGATAATCTTATAATCCTCAGAGGTAAAAGGCATAGATAGATATAGGATTCCCCTTAATTAATTTTTAGATAATCGTTTTACAGCGTCACATGCAAGATCAGTCATCTCGTCTATCCCATGTTTACCAGTATCTATCACCAGATCATATGAGGAAGTATCAGAAAGATCTATATCATAATAATCCTTGTATCTTTTAATTTCACTAGACTCCCTCTCTTTAACCGCCTTTAAAGCAGCGTTAATATCAGAGTACTCCTCACCACGCTGAATGATCCTACGAGCCTTCTCATCAAGCGGAACAGTAAGCCAAATGCTAAAATCAGGGTCTAGAAAGAATCTTGAGAGACGTCCATCCACAACGCAATCCCCTTTAGCCTCTATCCTCTGTCGTTCATCAATCAGTTTATCGATTTCAGGATCATTTTCAGCAATCTTGGAAAACTCGAGGATATCCATGCCCTTCTCAGAAGCCATCTTACGCATGATGCTTCCAGCTGACACATGCTTCAAGCCGAGTCTATCACTCAAGTTTCTGGCAAGCGTAGACTTGCCTGAAGCAACTCCTCCACCAACAGTGATAATCATTTCACTTCTTTCCTTTAGGGCTCTTAGCCTTAGTCTTCGGTTTAGATTTCTTAGGTTTAGCTGAAGCCTTCTTAAAAGACTTGTCCTTAGCTTTCTTAAGCAACACCTTCCCAGAAGACATGTCAGAATACCATCCTCTAGGTAAGAACTTCTCAACAGTCAAATCTCGAGTTATATCCAGGTCCTTATACCCAGGATTTGAATGCTTCACTTCCATCCGTGTAACATACCTTACTAAAGTATCAATACATTTATTGCATAAAACACCAGAGTAAGGCATTGAAGTTCCTTTCTTGCTCTTGGACATTCCACTAAGTTCAGTATTTGAACCAGTAGCAATGTTTTTCACTAAAGTCTTACAACGACCGCACTTGCATGCTTTTGCCTTCTCTGCCTTAAAATGCGTGACAGTCCTGCCTCCAGGAGTCTTCTTCTTAACCTTTTTAACCGATCTTGTTCTTTTATCTGGTCTAACCATTTCAAAACCTCTATGTTAACTTTAAAGCTTTATTTAATATTATCGAAACAACCATACTGCTTAGAATATACCAGCCCAACCATCCTAATCCATCCCAGCCAATGACTGGCAAGATAAATGAGAATAATACGACATTCCCAGACCCATCATAAGTTGTCCGCAACCAACTAAAAACCAATAAGAAAGGAATCATCGTGTAAAGCATAGGCTTGAAAGAATGCCTCATCTGCTCCATCATAACCTCACTCAACTGTTTTTGACCTGCCTGCATCGCCTTATAATCCTTCTTCTTCTGAGCTTCCTTTATCCTAGTCTGATGCTCCTTGATCTTTGCCTTTTGATCCTTTAGCTTCTCACGATCAATAGTCGCAGAACGCACTAGCGTACCCAATGTAGCCATAGCCATGGATATTATTCCAATCACTATCCCATCATATGTAAGATAAATCATTTTAATATGTCTTATAGTTCCCCAGCAGCCCTGTCAAGATATCCATCAGGCTTCCAGATCACTTTTACAGGTGTTCCAGTTAAAACTGAATATGCCATTGCAGCACTTCTATTAACGCTTTGATGACGCTCAATTCCTTCAAGATTATCGACTTCCCTTCGCCGGAAGTCATCATCCAAGTCTTTTTTCCTGAATTTGTTAATATCCTGTGGTCTTCTCTCCAAATCCAAGATAAGATCTGGTTTAATCTCTCTTAAAACCCATTCAGGCATCCCGGGGATATAACCCTTAGGAGTCTCGATTGTTGAATGAGTATCTAAAATAACATCTTTTTCATCAGCCATATCACGGATATTCTTGGCTGCTCCCTTTTGAATACCTATCTGCTGTTCTGTAGATAGGCTCCTCATTTCATCCCTGTGTTTCACTAAATTCTCTGATTCGGCTATTTCAAGCATCTTATCCCCGAAATTCACCATATCATACGAGATACTAATTCCATTATCCTCTGCCTGTTTAAACGCATTTTTCGCAACAGTTGATTTACCAACTCCAGGCACACCAGTCATAACAACAAGCATATTTTTCACCTAATAAAAAAACGTGCATATATCTTAGTAATAAGGACTTAATAAAGGATAGGCACTATTCATTCATTGAATGATCCCCCATAATATCCTTGTTTGCAAAAAATCTCAAGAGAATTAATGATCTCCTCGGAATTTAAAGTTACACCATCTTTTGATGTGAAATTAGCGGGAGACAATAACATATCTGATTTTTTTGCGATATTGATTTCAGAGAAAGTCCAATTCTTATTTGCAATAAGCCTACATTTTGTATATTCAACATCTGCATTATTTTTTAATTCAATAACATTGAAATAATTGTTCCTATTCACAGATAGGTCCAGGCCTGGCTCAACCTCAAGACAACCTAGACAAATGATAAATAATCCTAAAATTAATTTCAGACGGATGAGATTCACTATATACAATATTAAAAGCATATGATAAAAGATAATAAGATGAAATGTCCAAAAGATGGGAATGAAATGGAAGATCGAGAAATCGATGATGTTAGACTTGACATATGCAATAAATGCAATGGCATATGGATGGATTGGGGTGAATTAGGGAAATTATCTAGAAATACTGTCACTGAGCATGAGATGATATCAAGGGGAAAAAGCAGGATATATTGTCCGAAATGCAGGGCTAATATGAGAAAAATGGATCTGCATTCCGTTATCGTTGAGGAATGTCGTTGCGGAATGTTCTTCGAAAAAGGAGAGGCAAAGAAGCTATTGGGACGAGATATCATTTTAGACAAGAAAAAGCTGATAATGTCCAAGGAACAGCTTAAAGAATTGAATAAGGCTGGTAGGCTAGTATTTGGTGATGTTGATATAATCATAGAGTGATTTTGGGGGATCTCCGGGTTTCTTTAATTCCACTAGTTGGGCGGTAATAAAGATCTCCTTGCCAGCTAATTCATGATTATAGTCGATTGTAAACATGCTATCATTGATGTCAATAACTTTCCCAACACCATAACGAGTAGTATATCTTTTTAATTCTGGGTTAACTGTTAGATTAAACAGATCATCACCAAAATCAATCCTTGCCATACCGAAAACAGACTTAAACGACATATTCTCAACCTGATCAAAACGGATAACAACATTAGATCCTTGAATATCCAGGACAGTAATAGGGAATACAATAGTTGAATTCTCCCCTGAAAAATTATATTTCAATCCCACAATCGGCTTCATGTCAATTGAATCCATAAATCTTTGAATGGATATGTTTTGTATGCGTGGAAGGCTAGTAACACTAGAAACAACATGTACTAGATCCATGTTAACCTTACCATATCCAAGATTTGGATTTATTGACAAGAACCTTTCTTCCTTCTCTCGCATCCCTAATACTCCTTGATCCAATCCCCTAATTACTTTTTCTGTCCCAACCTCAAATGTTAAGGGAGCATATCTGCCCTCAGGATTGAAAGACTCTGATTCGGGTGCTAGTTCAGGATATGAAGTATCATATATCGTTCCATTAGCATCCCTGACTATATAGTTAATTGATACGATATCACCATTCTCAACAAACCGGTCATCCTTAGAATCGGTTTTTTTATGAGTCGTTTGATAGTTATCTATCGGGTCTATTGGTTCAACGTCTGGATCCATTGCTAGTTTATTATCCTTACCCAAACTGATTAGGTTTGTTTTTAAAAATAGTAGGATGATGACGAATGCTATCACAAATATAAAGGATAATGCCTTAGGGATCATTTTATCATCTAACATGTTTAAACACTAGGTAAAATAATGACAATGAGGTATTAATATCAAGCAGATTAAGTAGTAACCTGAGTGACTATGGTAAGGATAGGACGATGGGATATACCCGATAAAATACTGGCATTAATTGGTATAATACTTTTAATCCTTGCTGCTACTTCATTCATATTTACCGCCTATGAGATGTCATTAGTCGAGGTTGAAGAAAGAATCAAAGACTCTAAAGAATACAGGACCATCAAGATTTTTGGATGGGAGAATTTGAAGGGAGGCATCACAACAGAGATTACAAAGATGGAATATTATAAGACATTGGCACAGATCACCTTTGATTATCCAAATTCCGATGTTAACTGTTTTAAAACAGAAGGCAGAGTATACAAGAAGGAATTCTATACTGAAGATGAAGAAGGTAAAACAAACATCATACTCTTCTTATTCGAAAAAAACACGGGAAAAGGATGTGCGATAACATGTATCAAACTCGACGTACAAAAACCATTATATTGTAAATCTACAAGGTCTGAGAGAGGAACACTGGAAATAATATTTTAATATACAGATGAAAGAATAGAAAAAAGAAAAAATAAATTGATTACAACCCAAAAAAAATATTAGAGTTTAATATGTTCAACCGACTTCCTATTTTCAAGTACTCCACAAATACATAATGCTAGAGAAGCAAAGAAAAAAACCATCGAAATCGAATAATAGATAGTCCGCTTAATCGACATTGTTGACCACCAAAACCAGTCAGCCAATTCATTCGATTCACCAGGTAAGTTCTTAGGAGTCCAACTATGTGATAGATACATGAAAAAGAGAAACATTATAAACGTTACCATGGATAATACAAGCCATTGACCAATCTTCAATAAAATCACCCATATTATATTCACACAGAGGATTAATAAATAAGTCCGTTGATTTCAATTCAACCAGTACTTAACCGCATCATGCAAGTATTCCTTAGAGTATTATTTGATATTCTATTACAGAAAGAATGCTCTTTCTTTACAACAGCCAGGATAATAAAACAACCGTCTTTACCATAATAATCACTAAGTTTTTCACATACACTTAAATCCTTATTCATGATTGCTACATCCATAATACACGCATAACGCCAGCTAGATTCATATATATGATGGCAATAATCCTCATCAAAATTATCAAGAGCAAGTAGACGATAACAATAATCTCTCTCCTTGCCATTAGATATCAGTTCACAATAAGATTCATTTACAAACAATCTCGCAAGATCCTGAATACAATTCCACTTTGAAAAATCATAGATTGTTTTATCACAATAATAAGGATCCTTATGATAAACGGCTAGATTAATATAACATTTATCACTATCGATATCAATCAACTTAAAATCACAGATAGTTAGAACACCTGAGAAATGTAATAATGTGAATAAAAACAGTACGAACGGTATTAAATATTGGGGTCTCACATACATTTGAATCAATTAATAATGCAAATAAAAAATTATAAAAGAAATGGATCCATGCCATCAATGTAAAAGTGACTGTTGCAAAAAATGTGAGATACCCCTGACAATAACTGACATACAACGAATATCATCCAATCTCAACACACATCCCTTGAATTATATCGTAAAAAAATCAGTGGATGAACAAGAGTCAATCCTACAAGATATAAGATCTGGCAGATCATACCACTATCTAATGCTTAAAAAAAAAGAAAACGGATATTGCATATTCAATAAAAACGGGTTATGCACTATACATGATTTTAAACCATTGATATGCAAAATATACCCATTCGACTTAGACAATGGAAAAATAATCCAAAGAAAAAAAAGCCTTTGCCAAAAAAAATGGGGGTATAACCAAGAATATATTAGTGATGTGATAGAAGAATATTGGCAAGATGTAAAAGAATATGAAAGAAAAGTCTTAAAATGGAACAAATCACATGGAAGATCAATAGAGGAATTCATAGAAGAATATATTTAACCACTGACTTTCCGGATCCAATAACTCTTTCGAAAAAACAATAATGCTATAATCGAGGTTAAATAAGACGATAATAAGATTCCCATCCATATACCCTCAACACCATATGACAAGGATATCACATACGCTAATGGAATGTTCAAGAGAATAACACGGAGAAAAGTCAAAAATAGGGATGGAATTGGTTTTCCAGCACCTAAAAATGCCGAAGAAACAGCCATGGACAATCCAACAACAAGATAAGTGATAGGAACAATCTTCAAGAAAGACGACCCATATCCCACAACAATCGGATCATCATTAAATAATGAAACTATACTCTCTGCAAAAAAAATGTAAAACATACCTAAAAAAGTCATGATAAAACAGGCAAGTAAACCCGCCTTAAAAGTCATCTCCCATGCACGCTCATGCTTACCAGCCCCCACATTCTGCCCAACCAGAGATATAACAGCTACAGAGATACCAATCCCCGGAAGAATTGCAAGACTATCAAGACGAAAACCCACACCAAATGCAGCTAAGGCTTCAGTACCAAAACCAGCAACTATTATAGTGAGTAAAAAGATGCCTAGACTCATAAAAAGATTGGATATCGAAGAAGGTAACCCAACACTAAAAATCCCTTTAACATGATCCAAACTAAACGACGTCTTTATAGAATTAAGTTTCATCCAAGATCTACCGGAAATGAAATACAAGATAATCAAGAATAACCCATCACTCCGTGAAATAACCGTGGCTATCGCAGCACCTCTAACACCCATATCAAAATAAAATATGAATAATGGATCCAGGAAAATATTCAATATCGAAGAAAATGACATGACAACCATAGGAATCATCATCTCGCCCTCACCCCGAATAATACTGTTACCTACAAAAGCCATGAAAAAAATAAAACACCAAGACAGAATCACCCAGATATACTCAACACCCAAAACCTTCACTTCTTCGGTCACACCCATTAAATCAAACAAATAACCAGCAGAAAGAAGACCAATGATAGTAATAAATACAGACAATAACACTGCAAGACAAAAAGCTGTGACTGCAACCTCACCTGCCTTCTTAATGTCTTTAGCACCAATACTTCGAGCAATTAGAGAACTACTACCCACTCCAAGACCGGTACCCAGAGAGATGATTAGAAATACTATGGGGAAGCTCGCACTCACAGCAGCAAGTGCATCAGCACTAATCTTGCCGACGAAATAAGCGTCAACTATGTTAAATGCACTTTGCAAAGAAAAAGCTATTATCATAGGCACAGCTGTCTTTAGAATAGTTTTAATAACTCCGCCATGTGTCAGATCTTGTCCCATCCACAGTAAAAAGGAGGATACATTTATAAATTGATGGACTAAATGGTAATAAGGTGCTTAAAATGAGGCTAAAAACAGCTTTAAAAATAATTATAAGCATTATCTGCCCGTTATTACTTCTCTCAATACATACAACCGCTGACGAACCAGCCAGCATACCTGAAAACCAAGAAATAAATAATGTTGGAAAAATCAGTAGAGCTAGGGTTGGGATGATAAAGGTTACCGGATCCTTCGCTTTCACAGATTCCCAGAAGAAGACAAACGAGTTAGAAGGGAGAAAAACCAGGTCAATTAATGAATGGTTAAGAAAATTCTTGGAAAACTATAAAAAAACAAGACAATCGGAAACATTCTAATAAATTAGAATATTTTATATAGGATTAATCAGATTATATGCTATGACAGACAAAGAAATATGCGAGTCACCATTAAGGCTGTTAGTCATAGATGTGCTAAAACCCCATAAACCAAACATCGTAGAATTAGGTCGTACCATGTGTTTGGAAGGCAAATTAGATAGTGCAAACATAACAGTTTATGCCGTTGATGAGAAAACAGAGTCCCTTAAGATAATCATCGAGGGTAATAACCTAATTTTTGATGATATAAAACAGATAATCGAGGATAATGGTGGTGCCGTGCATAGTATCGATAAAGTGATCGTTGGGAATAAACCTCAATATGATCCAACACTGCCGAAAATACAGGTTTAGCATAATAAAGTTCTTATGAAATAGTTAGTCGATAGGAGAATTGAGTTAAGCGATAACATGAGTTTTTAATCTAAACTTAAGATCCACTATGGATAAGAAAAATTTAGTTATATTGTTTCTAAGTATAGTCTGGATCCATTCTAATCTAGAGAATATTGAATGGCTAATGGGTGAGGGACTAGATTCGATAACAGGAAATAAACAGGAAGAGATTATAATAAAAAAAACCCTATTAGACGAATTGAATGCATGCAAAAACAAAACTGATGAAAACAGGATGATTTCCTGTCTAATAGACCTCTCTTTAGAGAAAAAAGATCCAAGGTTATGTGATAAATTAACGGATATAAACAAGAGAGACTTATGCTATATCAACAATGCTAAGGATAATAATAGCATTGAATTATGCAGACGCGTGAAAGATGAGGAGAAAAAACTATTCTGCTACAATGAAGTATCAATGATGAATGGGGAGCAAAAATATTGCGATCAAATAACAGACAATGAAGAAAAGAGTGGTTGTTATCTTAAAGTAGCTTTATCTAAATACGATCCATC
>CAYREE010000067.1:0-12030 GCA_964423225.1 uncultured archaeon
TCTAAACGAGGAAAACAAAAAGTAATTAGTATTGGTTTAGATATATCATCTTTTTGACGTTATAAGCTCAGGATTAGCAGTAGGGACATCATCCCACGTCTGTAGTTCGTCTTCCACTTCAGCCGGGGTAATACTACCGCCTATCCAGAAGTTTTTTCTTTTGAATAATTCCTCTATTTCACTATTTACACGACTATTCATTCCATCAGAGTCATCATATACCAGAGTGATTGTACTCTTTGCAGGATATTCAGGGTCAGTTCGAGCTAAGCGAGTGTCCTCTGTAGACGATAAAACTGGGTGTCCACCAGCAGGATTTGTTCCTCTTGGTTTTGACAACCAAGGTTCTTCATCTTGAAAAATGTGTTCATAATTAGATCCAACAAATATTACTCCCGCTAAGGCAGGATTTATCTTGACAGCTTCTTTTAATACATCTTCGATTGCTCTCTTTTCAGTTGTATCTTCATGCCTTAAGGCCATAGTGTGTGGCATTGTATATTTTAATCTACCATCAACAGGAACATCGGTCATCACACCATCAGTCCTAATCAAAGTGCTACTTACCATATTAATAAAAAGGCAGGTTTATTTAAAAACAACGAATTTTCACTTAATTCACTGTTATAAGGGTCTAAACTAAGGAAGAATAAAAAAAAAAAGTGACTAATTTAGAAGATGCTTGGGCCCAACGAGATTCGAAGGCCTGTACGTCAGGCCGCACCGAAACGGATAATGTCCCATCTTCGATGGGACGTATGCATTATCAATACTAGAGTGAACGATTGTCTTATCAAATTCCCTTTCTTTTTCGTCAACGTTTTTCTTTCGGGAAAGAAAAAGGTTGGGCCCAACGGGGTTCGAACCCGCGACTCCTCGGTTAAAAGCCGAGTGCTCTACCAGACTGAGCTATGGGCCCAAGTGTATTGTTGTTTGGTTTTTTTTAGAAATCGTCTTATTAAATGGGGTTGTTTATTTAAAAATAATAAAAGATAAAAAGAAGGTGTTAGGGGTGTTTTAACCCCGTTTTTTATTTCCTATTGAAGTTCCAGTCATCATCGACTGGGTCATCCCTGCTTCCTTTCCGATAGTCCCCAAGCTTATCCAGGATGTCCAGTTCCTGTTCGAGCGACTTGTCGCCTAATTCATCCATCTCGTCTTCGAAGTGGTCGCGGAAGTCTCTAATCAAAGTCCTGTAATGGCTTGAAACCCGTAGGTCGACTGACTGTCTCTCCCATCTTCCAAGCTGTGGCTCTGGTATTGGCATCGGACATCTTAATCCGATCTCCCTTGTCACATAGGGTTCAATCGGCCTAGAGTCCACGATGCTTGCTCTCTCGTCTATCACCCAGTTCTTCATCAAGTCTGCATATCTGGCGAGTAATACTCCTTTTCTTAGTCCAGTGTTGTCGAAGGTGTCTCTATCTGAGTCTGTGAACACAATCTCTTTCACATCAGAGTCTTTAACTCCTTCCCGGTCCTCATAGCTTGCTTTAAGCCTGAGTGTTCCATCATCACTGAGTTTACGGAGCTTCAAAACTATTATTCCGCCCTTGGTTTTTCCATCCTTGGTTTCAGAGGGGAATAATGTGTTTACCCTCATTAGCTCTCCAGTAGCCTCATCGGCTTCAGGCGAACCATAGACCTTCAGTATCTCATATCCATCAGCATCTAGTTTTAACTTCAAGTTGAATACTAGTGGAGTAACCATGTATTCAAATTGATCATCCATCCTCTCCTTGAACTCTTTAGATGAGTGGACGCTATAATAGTTGGCTCCACGAATCTTTGTAATATGATCAACTAGTTCAGTGTTGAAGTCTATGCCAATACCTATGAAAGTTGTGTATATCTTGTTGTCAGCATTCTCTTCAGTAATAGACAACAGACTGTCTTTACCTGTCCTTCCGATATTAGGCATCGCATCAGTCAGGAAGATTATCCTATTCTCATAATCCGACCTATCCATATCCTTGTATTCTGATAGTTGCTCGGTTCCAAGTTTCATGCCTTTCTCCATATAGGTTCCGCCCTGAGGTGTTAGATCGAGTATATGATCCTTTAGCTTGTCCATATCGGTTTTTCCAACAAGTCTGATCGGTTTGGCAAGATAACCATTATCATCGAACAATACGATAGATAGCCGGTCATCATGATTCAAATGGTCTAGAAGTGCAGCAATAGATTCTGTTGCAACCTCCATCTTACTCTTCCCATCGTCTACCCAGCCTTCAATCTCTCTTCTTCCACCAAACTGGTCATAATAATATTTGTTGAATTGTGAGCTCATCGAACCTGAAATATCAAGGACGATTACTAGGTTCAGTTTCTTCCTCTTGAAGTCTGCTTTAGACAATCCTGAATTCAATCCAACCTGCATATAGTAGTCATCTCTACCAGATATCGGATCTTTCGAAACCGCTGTACTATAAGAAGGACAGAATAATTTCCTACATTCCATTGTCTTTCCAGTATCGAAATAATAGTCGTAATACAATCCTTCATACGTGATGTCAGTTGGTATCGGCAGATAATTATTCTTGATATTCTCCCGGAAACTGTTAATATCCTTAGCACCACCAACCGAGAATCCTAGACTTTCCTGCATTGGCGCAGTCATAGACTTGGACATAACACCCATTCCACCGAGATTGCCTAATGCCTGAGCAGCCCGAGATAATAAGCCTCCTCCCGCAGAATCAGCCATCATACCGGCACTATACTCCCAGTCATCCACTTTCTTGCCAGTATACAAGGTTGTTGTAACAGAGACAGGTTTAAGTGTAGTTGATGTAACCGAATGATTACCATTTACTATAACTACCTGATCTTTTAGGACGACCGCCATAACAAGTAAAAACGCGGCTATTGCAAGCATCCCGAATCCTGTGATTAGAATGTGTTTTCCTTTCATTGTATTAAAACTTTACCAGACAATTCATTTAAAAAAGGGTGTTTTTATTCGGTCATTACCGAAGCATAAACCATGGAATGTGATATTGATCCAGTATTATTCGGGGAGATAGGAGAATTGCTCGTAGATTCCTGGGAAAACCCTCAGATCAGGCTCTTCATCCAGTCAAGGGGAGTCCGACAAGAGCATATTATAGAAATCCAGCGGATCCTATCTCAAATAAATGAACAAACAGGATAATTGGTAAAAATGGAGTTTATTGACGGGATCCTATTAGGCATACTACAAGGAATATTAGAATGGCTGCCAGTATCAAGCAGCGGACAAGGCCTATTAGTCCTTACTGGTCTTTTTGACGTAGAGCCTGTTTTCGCTTTAAAATACATGTTCATACTACATTTTGGAACGCTTCTCGCAGTACTAGTTAAATATAGGAGTGATTTCAGAGAGGTTGTTGAAGATGCAGTGAGATTTAGACGGAGTCCATTATTGAAATTTCTTGTTATCTCAAGCTTTTTTTCCTTTATCACAGCGGGAGCTGTCTACTTGTTCCTGATAGAATCACTTGATAAAGCTGGGACCGGTTTCGTCATGTCTCTTGTAGGCTTGTTCCTTATCGCAACCGGTGTTTTCATACATATATCAAAAAAATCCTATGGAGTCGGCATACTAGAGGAATTATCATTAAAAGACACGATTGTCATCGGTTTAACACAAGGATTCAGCATACTACCAGGAATATCACGGTCTGGTGTAACAGTCGCAGCATTACTATTAAGCGATGTGAGACAATCCGAGGCATTCCGACTCTCATTCCTAATGAGTGTACCAGTCGTATTCGCAGCAACCATCATGGGAGTTGTCACAGCAAACATTCAGCTAGTGACACTACCAGTCTTCGCAGGCATAATATCATCATTTGTCATCGGTTATCTAGCAATAGACTTGATAATCGCGATATCAAAACCGATTAGATTCGACGTGTTCTGCATTTTATTCGGCTTAATCGCGTTTTTATGGACTCTCATCTAGGCAGGATAACTTTTCTTGTACCAGGATCTTCTTCTCGCCAACCGGATTGATTCGCGCCATATCCTCAACAAGCCGATATTTCTTTCGTAGAGCATATGCAACCCGTGATAATAAGTCTTGTCTTTCACAGATGTTGATATACTTGTCGTTTCTCTCAGCCATCTTAATCACAGACATCCGGCACCCACATGTGCTAAAGACCATGCTACCAGAAGTAGGATAATACAGGCCTATCGGCTTGTTGACTCCAACCACCCAGACATAGTCGACTGCCCGCACATAGTCATCCAATTGTTTTTTAAGTCTTTTATGATCGTTATCCCAACGCATCTTCACTTCAAACAAGTGTATGCCTGCAGGAAGTATCGTCTCGTAGGGGTGTGGTGTTTGCACATATACTATGTCGGCTCTTGAAGCTCCGACCGGCACCTCGAAAAACAATGTGTTTTGCGGTAGGTTAAAACAAGACTTCAAAGCCTTTCCAACAAGGAAATATAAGTCTGTCTCCTTCAAGTTGAAACTGGTTGAATTCGACTGGCTCATGACTATGTAATAGAATACGTATAAAACAGTCTGATGAGTGAGCAATGGAAAAATTTACACGATAATTAAATCATTTTTCCCAGACTCTAGGAATGCTTTTGCCCTGCCCTCATCTTTTAGATATCGTGTATTGATCACGTTCACTCCTGCTTTTTCACCTAATTCAAGAGCGACTAATGCCAGTGCCATATCCCTGTCCTGAAATAGATAAGGGCTGCTCTTATGCTTCTTGCGCCAGTCAGCCTTCCGCCTCATCTTGTCTAAACGATTATTGGATAATTCCCTGAACGATACTGGTCCCTCATTGACTGCTCCTCCCCCTCGCCGTCTGGCTAGTTCTTGCTTTAGTCCACTGATCTCATCATCTAAGACTTGTCCGAATGCATTCCATCCGCCTGGATTAAGATTAGAATATTGGAGGGATAATGCCATGTGAGGATTTCCCTTCGAATGTGGGACTATGAGATGGCATTTTACCCAGGACGAGATATTCGTGATTCCCTCAGCATATGCATCTGGAAAATCTTTTTCTGGAGGATCAACATGCTCCCAGTAAGTGTTCACTGTACTCTGGTTATTCTGCACAAAGCAGGTATTGTCATACCGCTCTACATCTCTTGTGTAAGCCATGTCTGGTCGGGGGTCGCCAGGATAATTCATAAGACCCAGGCAGACAGTATGCACTTTATCACCGCTGATATATTTGGTCTCATGGACCTGGCTATAGAGACTTCTCAACCTTAATGGATGAGATGCTCCCCTTGGAACATCCAATTCTTCAAGCGAGTAACCGTACTTTGCTGCAAGCTCTTCCAATTGGAATGTTCCTTCAACCATACCATCTGCTATAGCAGCCAACTTAGATGATACTGACCTTCTTCCCAGCGGGAAGGGCTTTAGAATCCCGAGTTTTTCTGGAGGTATGACAGGGCTTCTGATACCGATTTTCCTTAGATCTAGGAAATCAGCATATTCGCCGGGGCTTGGACTTACACTCTTTAGTTCGCTGTATCTATATCTATCGCATTCCGTTTCATCATCTCCAGTCACATCTATGAAATGTTCATCATCACTCAAATAATCTTTAAATCTTTTAGCTAGACCAGTTATAGTAGACCCGTCTTTTAATGTGATTCTAACAGTCTTACCCTTTCTATTATCGCATACTGCATCAAAATCCACCCGGTTATCGACATCATCCCCAGTATTCTTATATGATACTCTACCTCCAGTCAATGACTCTATGTCTGCACGATGATATCGTCTACATTTGAGTATCGAGATCACGGGATCCTCTGGATTGGTTGCGTCGATACCTCGCAAAACACCCTCTTCACTTGAAAACTCAAGGTTTAGTAGTGCGAAGCCGATGTTTTTCCCGACATAAGGCTTAAGGAGTCTGGCAAATGTCTTTGGATCAGTCCTATCCTCCAGGGGGCCACTCGTAGCAGTTATCTCAACATTCATCGCTCATAATATTTGGGAGGGCTGGTTTAATATTTCCCCTGCACACTCTTAGAAAAGGGGTTTTTAAGAGTATTCAATGGATTATAACCCTATGACAGCATACGCGTATGGGAGAGTCCATGAGATAATCGATCATGGAGACCGCTCGGACATACTATTGATGAATACGGCGGCAAAGCTCCAAGAACAGGGGAGAGTCACATACATAGACTGCAGGAACACGTTTGATCCCTATCAGATATATAAGGCTTCTGATAGGGATGAGACCGCGTTTGACAGGATATATGTTGCAAGACCATTCACAGTATACCAGTTAAAGGAGCTTGTCTATATGAAGCTTGAAAAGCTTATCCAGGATACTGGTTCTAGAATCCTCTTGATATCCTGTATAAACAGTTTTAGAGGGGATGGTGTACTGCAAGAGGAAGAGTATTCTACTATAGTTGATAGGGTTAGGCAGCGGATTGACAGCCTGACCAGCTCATATAATCTTCTGACAGTCTTGTCTGTGAGGCATTTTGATGGGTAGGACTGTTAGGACTGCCACCATGCTGATAGACGGCGAGTCAATGAGGTGGGGAAGTTATAGGAGCTGGCTTAGGAAACGTGATAGGAATGCATTCGATAATCTTGTCGCATATGCTAAAAGACATTTTAGTGCGATACAAAACTCGAATATCCCCGACCCGTTCGAGGCAGTCATGCTCTCAATAATACTCGAGTTCGAAAAAAGATTGGAGAGGCTTGAAGATGAAATGCTTGTTACTAGATGTGCATGTAGAGGAAGACAAGATAATACTCTGGTTGAAAGAGAATGGAAAGACAGTCCAGAAAAAGGCGAGATACACAACGAAGATATATGTGAGAGCCTATGACAACCAAGAGGCTATTGACAGGATTACGAAAAAAGGTTATAATGCACGTACCACACTTATCAAGGATCTTGAATCAGACTCCATTCGTGACGCGGTTGAAGTAGATGTCAGAAATCTTTCCAGTATGCAAGCATGCGTGCGCGAGATAGAGGCGCTCGGAAAATATGAATGGCAGTTATACAATGCAGATCTTGCACCTGAACAAATGTATTTGTTTGAACATGACTTGAATCCCTTGGCATACGTAGAGTATGTGGAGGATGATGGACTTATCACATCTATTAAGAAGGTGGGTGATTGCATGGACCCTGACCTCAAGGTTGCTAGGATAAGCATTGCCTCAGAGTATAATCCTTTGATAAACTATGGTTGTCGTATAACCCGGATCGATATAGACGAGCATACTATCATAGGCAGTGAAGTTGATATTCTAGGACGTTTTAAACAGTTGTTTGACATGAAGGATCCTGATATAATCCTTGTGAAAGACGGTGATAGATATGGTGTAGAACATCTACAATACAGGATCAGGAAGAACAAACTTGATTTCTATCTGGGCAGGGTTAAGACAGACTTCGTAAGACGTGAGGGGAAAAGCTATATTAGTTATGGCCGTGTGATACGTAGGGATCCATCACATTATTTGAAGGGTAGGATCCATGTTGATGATCGGGGTTTCAACTATGTTGAAGCGGACTTGGAGGGGCTTTACGAGCTTGCTAGGATGACGAAGATGCCTATACAGAAGTCTGCTCGGCTTAGTCCAGGTGCGAGCATAACTAACATATACACTTATACTGCCTGGAAGAAGGGTTATCCAATACCGTATAAGCGGAATATGGTTGAGGATTTCAAGACGGTTGGAAATCTCTTAGAGTCTGATAAGGGAGGTCTGATATATGAGCCTGAAACTGGTTTTCACACTGATGTTGCGGAGATTGATTTTGTGAGTCTTTATCCCAACATTATGGTGGAATACAATATCAGTCCTGAGACAATGCTATGTAACTGTTGTCAGGGTAAGAATACTGTCCCGGATACAGGGCATCATATATGTGAGAAGAGGAGGGGTCTTGTACCCCAAGTACTTGAACCTGTGATAAAGAGGAGGATGTATTTGAAGCATATGTTCAAGAAGACGGGTGAGAAGAGGTATAAGAAGATGTCTAACGGGTTGAAATGGATGCTTGTAACAAGTTTCGGCTATATGGGATATCGCAGGTCAAGGTATGGTAGGATTGAGGGTCATGAGTCGATTACTGCATATGCACGGGATATATTACGTAAGTCTGCTTTTATCGCAGAGGAGAATGGTTTTGAAGTTGTCCACGGGATCGTTGACTCGTTATGGGTGAAGAAGAAGGGTTTATGTCAGAAGGATGTTGAAGATTTATGCACCCGTATTGAAAAGGAGGTTCGGATCCCCTTGGAGATTGAGGGTTTATACAAGTGGATTGTCTTTAATCCTTCAGTTAACAATAGGATTGCGCCCACGCCAAACAGGTATTACGGAGTCTTCCTGGATGGTACTGTGAAGGCTAGGGGTATAGACGTCAGGCGTAGCGATACTCCAGAGTTCATCAAGGAATTTCAGGCTAGGGTACTCCAAGAGCTTTCTGGTGCAAGAAGTCTAAGCGAGTTCAGAAAGAAGATGCAGAGTGCATATCGGATTTTGAGGGATTATGAACAGCAGGTGTTGTCAGGTAACGTTGAATACACTGATCTTGCATTGACGAAGCGTGTAAGCCAATCCATAGACGAGTATAAGGGTGTTACTGCCCAGAGGATCGTCTTAGAGAAGCTGGCCATGGCAGGTATCAACAAGCAGCCGGGGGAGAAGATCCGGTATGTGATAAGGAATATCGGGTCTAGGAACCCATATGAGAGGTATATGCCAGTTGATGCTTCGAAAGACGCTAGATACGATAAACTGAAATACATCGAGCTTTTGGAGAATGCTTTGGAGAATCTTTTTGTCACTCAGGGTGTTTCTTCTGAGGAGATACATGAGGTTATTAGATGGGGTGTGCAAGCCCGGCTATAATCGGCTTCGGGGTAGCGTTTATTACGCCGGGATTCTTGCACACAATTTTATCATTGTTTTGTTTGGGGGCGTATTTCGCCCGGCTATGTGGCTTCGGGGTAGCGATTACATGCCGGGCTACATACGCCTAGTATCATTTTAACTACGAAACATGGGAAGGGCTCGCAATGTCTTATCAGTATGTTCCTCAATTGTTCCCTGACTTTCTCCTCGTCCATACGCCCTTCAAATATTTCCTTGAATATTTTCTCTGCCTGCTCTATCGGATATCCGTTCTGAAAGAGATAGCAGGCCAGGAAAAAGCATTGCGGGGCAGACGGTAAGTTTGGATATCTCATAGAAGTTATCCTTTTCACGCATGATGGAAAAGACACATCAATCATCATCCTACCTCCGCAATACTATATGGTATTGGTCGTATGACCTCCTATAGTTTCGATTTCTTGAAAATGACATCCTCAGTATCAGATAGATAATCCATGCTGATATGACGGGTATCATGCCTATCCCAAGTAGCATTATCGGGCTTGCCGCTCCTTCTGCGACAGGCTCTAATAATATGTTTATTAGGTTAGCCATTTTCTATCGCCTTCGAAAGTGATATATACCCGAATTTCTTCCTTTCCCGGGTTACAAACTGATGTGCGTCTATCGTGTTTGTGAAGACGATTTCACCGCATTTCGGACATTTGTAGACTTCGTCGGGTTCCTGGTGTGGAAAGTCCATGTCTTCGACATATACTTTCTCTGTTTTACCGTAGAAGTTGCCGTAATGATATTTGCTCCAGCCCCGCATGTAGAGTACTAGATAATCCACTTTGCGGATGCAATTCGGACAAGTTGGCATAATGACCACCTGTAGACTATTAATTTTAACAGCAACAGGAGCCAAGCCAAATATTCAATGGCCGAACATCCAAAGCTTCGTTTAAAACACCTTTCACACGGACCCATCGGCCACGCGACACATCATCCATGGATACTGCATTATAGGATTTACCTAGTATCCGTACCGACCCATTTACTTGTTCAGAAATGTTTTCGGTTACACAGCCAATCTCTCCAACCAGTTTGCTGGCCAGAAGGGGGCATAGTTTTTTCCGGTATTTGTCATCCTCTTTCATCACACATCACCCATCCATCATATGGGATTTACAACGCCCTCAGAGTCCTCTGCAAAACTCATCAAACGCTTAACATGATCAGGCACATCAACAGGCTCATCACCAAAAGTCTGGATAGCCCAGGCTTCCGCAACCATTATCAAAACAATGATACTGGCCAAACCCAACAAAGCCGCCAACAAACCTAACACATCAATTCACCCATGTTTTTTACATTTGGTCAATTTCCCCCCATTGGTTTATCTTTATGACAAGATTGTTATATAAAATATTATCATAAAGTAGTGTACTAGTGTTGATAGTACTACACTAATTGATATATATAGGGTTGTTTGTCATGATTTAGTAGAGGGTCCGCCAAATGACAGAGCTTGAAAAAATCGATGCTCCAACAATACTAGGAATAACAGAACAACAACTAAATCTCCTAAAAGCAGTCTACAAACTAACTTCTAAAAACAAGCCAGTAACACCAAAAGAAATCGAGGCAACATACGCAACAAGTGCACCAGGCGGAATACATAAAAGCAACCTATTCAGACAACTAAAAATACTACAAGACAAAAGCCTCCTCGCCAAAGAAGGAGAAGCAAATTACAAGATCAACTTCGACGGAATCAAAAATACACTAGACACAAGAAAACAAGACTTCCTAAAAAAACTCGACCAATACACAGAACTATCAGAAGAAATTGAAGAATACTTCCGTAGAGTAAGTAGTAGAGATAGAATACCAGTCGTAGAGTACTTGGATTATAACGAATTATTTGTGAAGGTAATGTCTTCTATTCGAAAAGCAAATAAGTATTACATTACATCTAAGTTTCCTGGCGTTATCTACACATATTCACCATATAGGAACGTCGGACGTGGTGAATATATGCAAATGTTAATGCAAAGATGTTTTGAAAAAAGAGATTTAGAGATCACATATTTAACTCGACTAGATCTTGATTATCCACTTACTCATTCTATGTCTATTTACAAGGATAAATCAAAGGCAATTAGAGAATGTGAAATAATAATCGACCAATTGGAGAATCTAGTTGAGATACATGAGAGCCTCAAGATTTTACATCTAGAAAATCCGTACGGATTAGATGTAATCATACCTGAAGGGAAAGAATTGAATGAATCATACCTATTTATTAGAGATGACCATATGGATGTTCAGGGTGGAATACACATAAAATCTGAAGAAACAGCTAAAAGATCAAAAGAAACTTTCCTCAATCTGTGTTCAAATGCCAATGAAGTAAAGGGAGCATATGCAAAAAAGATTTGTAATGATTTGAGGAAAGAATTAAAAAACATGGGTAAAAGAAGTGGAAAGACTATTCCAGTTAAAAAATAATGTTAGAAGGGGGTTTATTAGAGATCTAGATGAACAAGTAGATTATTTCAAAGAGGGAAAACTTTACACTATTGAAGTAAAGCTTACCTCAACATGCTCCATGAGATGTAATTATTGCTATGCCGAATCAACACCAGAATGTACGAAAAGATTATCTGAAACAGTAATAATGGACCTTATTGATGATTGTGTTAAAACAGATATAAAACAGATAAATTGGGGGGGTGGAGAACCTCTAGAAAGAACCGATTGTTACAAATTCATGGAATATGCAAAAGAAAACGGATTAAACAATCTACTTATGACAAATGGAAGTATGCTAAATAAAGAGCCTGTTTTAAAGAAGATGATTGATTTAGTAGATATGGCATTTATTCATATTGACACAACAGATCCGAATACATGGTCTGCTCTCCATTCAACCCATCCAGAACAACATCTAAACCAGTTAAAAGGAATCCAAAAATTAATAGACAATGGATTCCCAAAAGAAGATTTATCACTTTCAATTACTCTAACAAAACCAATATTCAAAAACGATGATTACAAAAAAACCATTGATTGGGCATATGAAAAATTGGGTATTTCGACTATTCTCTTCCCATATAGGAGCTTTGGTTTTGCGAAAAAAACAAATGATCTTAACCCAACACAATATGAAATGAGAAAGGCATATG
>CAYREE010000068.1:0-11907 GCA_964423225.1 uncultured archaeon
GTGAGCAGATTCATCTGGATGAAAAAATATGGTTTTTTCAGTATCTTCGTTGTATCCTTGAATGTCTTGAAAAGATTTTTAGAACGTGACTTGAACCTATCAGGTACAAGATAGTTGTGAAGGGGTCTGAATATGACGGCTAAAGACGAGGTTGAGAACATGATTACTGTAAAAGATAAGACCAGTATGAATATCAGGGCAACCAGTATCTTGTTGTAACCAAACCCTAGGATCATTATTGTTATAAAGAGATACCCCATCAATGCTGCAATAAGGATGAAGAGCATGTCGATGAGCCTATCGATTATCTCGATGCTCAGTGAACGGTCAATCTCGATTCCTCTATCCCGTATATCAAATGCCTTGACGATGTCACCAACCCTTCCAGGTGTTACAGCTCCAAACGCCACACCCATCATGAATGTCTGTATGCTGTCGATAAGCCGGTAATCCTTGAGATATTGATTAACCAGTATCATCCATCTAAGTGAGCGTAAGATGATTTCTACCGCAACTGTTGTAAGACACAGGATTATGAAGAACGGATTTATCTTAATTATCTTTCCTATTGTCTCTGTAAAATCGATCCTGGATACTATAAGGACGAAGAGTAATATCCCCAAAACCGACATATTCTTCGAAGACAGTTTCATATCCCATTACCTCAAGACAAGATTCTAAGTTTTAGTAAGTCTATAGGGTATTTGAGTATGATCTTCCAGTTAAGCTTCGATTCTCCTTGTGCCCTAGGTTTGAAGATTATTGGAATCTCCTTCATACTAAATCCTGCCACACTGCTCCGGTATAGCATTTCTGCACCCACAGAATATCCGGTTGACACAAAATTATCAAAATCAATAGATTCAATAACATCCCGTCGATAGCATTTGAAACCCCCACTACTATCATATACATTAAGACCTAGTACAACCCTATTGAATATGTTTGAAAACTGTGAAAGCAGATGCTGGATAAATATCTTTGTATCCGTATCTCCACCAGGCACATATCTTGACCCGATCACAACATCAGTATCCTCAATCTCCGACAGTAACTGTGGAATATACTTCGGATCATGACTAAAATCAGCGTCCATCTCAATAATGACGTCATATTCGTTTTCAAGAGCATATTTAAATCCTCTTATCCCTGCACTGGCCCGGCCCCGTTCATCTTTCCTACTAATCAAGTGTATTCTGGGTTCGGTCTCAGCCATATGTTCCACTAGGTCATCTGTGCCGTCAGGACTATTATCATCTACAACAATGATCTCTAGACGTTCATCCTGCGATAATATCTGTTTGATGATGGGTACAATGTTCCCACATTCATTATATGTTGGAAGCATCACTATAGGCTTCATGATGTGAAAACATTTGAATTAACCATTAATAATCCAATAGAATAATTAATCCATCAAATCTTTCAATGCTTCTGTAAACTGACTTGACCAGTCTTTTTCAATAATCTTTTTTCCACCGATTTCAAGCCAAGCAATAAGATCATCTGTATCGACACCTTGTGTTGCATCCACTTCAATCACATTCTCATGTAAGTTAATAGCATCATATAAAATCACCCCTGAGTACTCAGCTTCCAGATTTTCCTTGATCTTATCCATTGAATAATCCCTTCTGTTAAGACGTTCCAGGAGTAATCTTGGATCGGAGCGCAAGACTATGACATGAGATACAGGGAGATAATGGCTTAATAGGCCGTCAATAATTAAGTTCCCACTAAATGGTGAATAATCTTTTAAAAAAACATTTTTCAACTCGTCTAGATCTATAATGGAACATCCATAATGGCCATCAAATAGTGTGTTTGTCTTAGCCTTGGCATAGGCCGTTAAATCCACTAATTCGGCATTTATCAGGGATGCTAATTCTACTGAGAGAGTTGTTTTTCCTGTTCCGGGAGTACCTGTGACTGAGATGTGCATTTAGGCTCTAAAATGGCTATTTTATTTATTTTTTATATCAAAATACCTATAATTTTATAATACAATTAATATATAAAAAAAAGTTAGAGGGAGGTTAAAATAATGAAATATAGGATGTTCATCCACTTGATTATTTTGCTTAGTATTATTAGTCTTGTAACTACAGCATCAGCAGGACCCGCACCAGCAAGACCCTGGAACGCAATAACGTCAAGGGTTTGCCCGATACTAGTTGCAATCCTGGCTACACTAACAGTAATAGCACCTACATTCGTGGCCTTAATGTTCATATACGGTGGTGTAAAGTATGTATATGGATCAGAGGATCCAGGTGCTAGAAAAAGCGGTAAAATGATCTGTATCCATGCTATTATTGGAGGTATCATTGTAGCAATCGCAGATGCGATCGTATTAACCGTATTAGGTTCCGCATTCGCAGCTAGCTGCAGTTAGACGGGGCGAATATGACTCGTAAACTCTTGTCAGCAGGATTATTACTTTTCCTGCTGTCAGGGAGTACTGCTGCCCAAGCAACAGCTGCTATAGACGCAGTCCCCTGTACAATATTAACCATGATTTGGAGCGCATTTGAAATTATCGCTCCAACACTAGTAATTCTGTACTTCATGTATGGTGGAGTAACATACGTGTATAGTGCCGAGGATGCTGGTGGTAGAAAGAAAGGAATGAAGATATGCCAGCATGCAATGATAGGAGGCATCCTCATTTCATTAGTACAAGGAATAATGGTTACAATCGGGATAACAGGCACTAAATTCCTGTGTCCAGGAATACCCTAAGATGAAAAAGTTGTATCATATGATTAAGAAGGTTGGTTTAACAGGGTTATTCATCCTGGGATTATCTAGCATGGCATCAGCTAATATGTTCCAAACTGTTATTGATTTCATTGCAGCATTAATCGTTACGTTCAGACGGGTGGGTGGATCGCTATGTTTTGTAATGTTCATATATGGTGGTGCACGATACATTTATTCATCAGACGATCCTTCAGGTAGAAAACAGGCAATCGCAATCTGTGTTGCTGCAATAGTTGGAGGGATAATAATCGCTATCACACCAGACATTTTAACAAACCTAGCATCAATGTTATAACCGAGGATTAAAATGAGGAAAGCAACAATAATCTTGACATGGATAATAATAAACGCCTTGATTAGTACTGCAAGTGCGGCTGTTGATCCAGCAAACATCATCAAACTACTTATTTGTAAGATATACTGTCAGCTAAGGACCGTGATTGCAGGGCTTGCATTCCTCATGTACCTTTATGCAGGTTCAAAATACGCGTTTAGCGCTGATGATCCAGGAGGAAGAAAACAAGCTAAAGCAATAGCATTGAATGCCCTGATCGGTTTGATCATTGTGGCATCAGCTAAATCATTAGTTGAAGCGGCAGGAGGATCTGCGGCAGTATGTGATTGCACACCATACCCAGTAGACTTAAGCGCCTTCCTATAGACGATAAGGAAATAATAGGAAGGAAATATATTTTTTTTAAAAATAGACTTGCTACCACGGTTTAAGCAGATATTAACTCTCTTTGATTAAACCCCATTCACATACTTTTATGACCATAGAAGAACTAAAACACTTATTGCAACAAAAAAAAAGAGAAACAAACCAAAGATAATACTATAATGCTTATCCTATATTCAATGTTGTGAACGTGTCTGCAACCGTTGTTGCTGCTGGAAGGTCGCTTGTTCCACCATCAAGCACTGGAGACACATTATCATCGTTAAATCCATCATAGCTTATCTCATAGACTCTAACAAATCCGAGTGAGAACTCTTCCTTCGGCCTGAAATGCTTCAGGGGTTTGATCTCCCGGTTGTATAATCCATTAGCCTTATATTCCCGGATATCATGCATGAGATATAGTCTTGTCAGCATGAAGTCATTGAATTCATCGGGAACATATACTAGTGTCGAGAACATCGGATAGAATCTGCATACGTACTGTGAACTGGGATCCATGTTCGGCGAGTCATAGTTGGCAGCGCAAAGCATGATGTTCTTAAGCGGTTGAACTCCAAGGAGGGATGCGCCAGTTGATGCTGACCACTTGCTCCAAGGTATAAGATCGCCATAAGGACCTGCCACCTCAATATCCTTAATCTCGCCATCGCTTAAAGTGAATATCACTCCACGCACATAATTAGTGCATCCAAATATAAGCTTCTGAACCTGTGAAAACCCACCCTTACCATCTGTCGTGATCTGTGGTTTAATCATACTGTTTTCAGGCATGAATTTACACTGACCGAAATTCCGCCAACCCCACATCGGATCGGCAGGTTCATTAGATCCCAGATCTCCATTGGCGATATAATGTAATGCGCTACCCTTGCCGATCATTGTCCAATCAATTGTCACATATTTCAACTCACGACCAGTCTTCTTGTAAGCATCATTGTATGCGCTAACCATTTCAAACGCCTCCTCCTCACTAGTCTGATTGACAAAGAAGCGTGCAACATCCTGGATCTCATAATAGTCAGCCTGTAGATTATCTATCAATACTGGACGTTTAGAAACTGCTGTAATCCAATGGCCATAATCCCACCAGGTTAATATAGCATGATTCGGAGATGTCTTATTATAAGCCCACTCAAGCATCGGCTGCCAATAGAAGATATCCGGGGTTAAAGCCATATGCATGACAACATAGCCCACAAAATTAGAATACTTCCACATACCAAAGAAGGGCACATATAACATAGGTATGAAAAGAAGCATTATAGTACCGATTATCCTCCAGTCATCTAATTCCTTCCTAGTGGACGCGGCAAATAAGCCGATAGTAGCACCCAATGCAGTGATGGAGGGACTTGCAGCAAAAATCCATGCGGATTTATTATAAGAACCCCACATCATGGGAATACTCCAGGTTAAAATGAATAAGGCCCCGATACTTCGTTTCTTTAAGGCAAGATGAATCAAGAAGGGTAACATTAATAATCCATAGAATAATGCTACACCATATTTTGAATAACCATTTGATAGAAAGCTGTTCAAATCTATTGCCATTGGATTCTGCTCGGATACGGTCTGGTGAACAATACTTTTAATCTTTGCTCCCATGATGGTTCGGATAATAACATCTGATATGTCAGATATGCCACCTTCAAGAACGGTTACTACAAGACCTCCAAGAAGAATGATAATTGCAAGTGGAAAGATATGCTTTTGTATGAGAGAATCAATCCGGTCTTCCAGAACATTAATCTTTATCTTTTGAATACCCCATAACCTTGTGCTTATAGCCTGTAGGATTATTGGCAAGCCAATAGCTCCCGCAATTGGAAACAAAGCAATTGGTGGCATCTTGCTGTACACAGGTAGAGCAAGCTGCTCATGAGTGAAAAAATTTGATAATTCACCGATAGCAATTGCGATAGTAAGATAAGGCACTATCCGAGTAGCATTCTCTTTATGTGCAAATAGTATTAGAGAATATATAATTCCAAATACACCGATTGTAAGATAAGCATATGAATATGCCCAAGTAAGCTTGAGCATCATAAAACCAATACCTGCAAGGATCGCATACTTGAAACTACGACGATTAACTGAAGCAAAGAATAGATAGAAGCTAGATAGCATTATGAACATTCCGAATACATCGTCCTCGCAATTTGCAGCAGTCCCATTTATTGCAAATCCTGGACTAAACATAAATATGAATGCTGCAAGTATTCCCGCAATCTTATTGTGAGGATGCATTTCAGAAAACATCTCCTTGACAAGAAGATACATCGGGATGACAACCAGCCCTCCAATCACTCCTGGAAGAAGCATAGCAATATCATATAATGTGAAGTCGAAGGGCATGAGTACCAATGCCAATACTGCATAGATGACAGGATTAAGCATCGGAGTTGTATGCTGTGGTAGACCATGACCTAAAGGACTTTTATCCTGGACATATGATTTATTCCAATGCATTTGTAATCCACCAGACATCGGATAGACAAGATCATCATACTCAGGGATATGCCCATCATAAACCCCCTGCATCCACTTATACTGCCAATAAGAATCCAGGTTACCAATCAATTCACTGGTTGCTGGTACAAGATGCAATACTAATGCAGATACCAATATCGAAAGTACGACAGACAACTCCCAGTCTACAAGCCGATAGATTGTAAGGGCTGAAAAGACAAGCATAATACCAGAGATAACCGCGAAGAACAAGTAATCCCTACTTGCAGGATAGCCCCAGAGACCAACATACCATGAAAAAAGAGCTGTGATAGTCACAAGCAAGGGTATAATATACTTCCAACGGGATTTTAACTTCTTGTCTTTCTTCGCAAAATAAACTGCTGCTGCAGCCAGTAAGACAAGGCCCTTTGGTATTGCATCAAACATCCAGTCAGGAGCTGAAAAACGAATCGATACGAGTAGAAGAGACAATAATGAAATGGCAAACAAAGGCTCTTTTAATTTTTGTGTGAACCTCTCATAGGTTTCAAGTGAGAGAGAAATTGATTTTTCTTCTTTGCCCCTTCCTTTCGGAGCGACTTTCCTACGTTTAGAACTCATCTTATTTTCCGTACCTTCGCTCTCTAGATCTAAAGTCAGCTAATAATTTGTTTAAATCTTCTTCTTGAAACTCCTGCCAGAGTTTTTCCATGAAATATATTTCACTATAAGCAGCCTGCCACAACAAGAAATTACTAATCCTATCCTCAGCAGTCCGTATTAATATATCAGGATAATCAGGCACCCAAAGATTCTTCTTTATATTTTCCTCGGTTAATTTTAATCCAGCATCAACAACAGTCTGACATGCATTGATAATCTCCTGTCTGCCTCCATACGCAATGGCAAGGTTAAGCTTCAATTTATCATAATCCTTCGTTACTTCCTCTAGCTTTGTCAAATTATCATATACTTCCTTACCAAGAGCGGAATTAGCACCGCTTTGCAATAAGTAATCCTTATTCCCGCAAATGTTTATCTGGACCTTGTTATCATGAATCCTCGATTCCTTCATAGCCTCAAGAGCATGATCGTTAAAAACACTGAACAAGGTCTCGATCTCTTCCTCGCCCCTATTCTGTATGTTTTCAAGCGACAAAGCATATAGTGTTATCTCATCTACCTCAAGCTTTGAACACCACTCGATAAACTCGTAGAATTTCTTTATCCCCTGATCATATGACTCTAAGAGATTGATCTTCTTCTTTGCCATATACCTCCTGTTACCATCAGGAATCAATGCGATATGCATTTTAACTCATAAAAAATTACGATTTTAATTTATTGATTTGTTCTTTTAATTAATGAATATTATGGATAAAGGTATTATTTTAGATTCCTCCGCGATTTTTAGGTCAAACCTTGATTTCACGTCAGGCAACTATTATGTCACCTCCGACGTATTATCGGAGATAAACGACCCAAGGTACAGGGACGCAATCGACTATGCAATTAGGAGTTCACACATAAAAATAATAGAAATCAATGAAAAACACCTTAAAACCACGATAAAAGCCAGTAAGGATACAGGAGATATAGATGATCTAAGCCAGACAGATCTTGGAATAATCGCATGCGCCCTAGAATACGACCTAACAGTAGCATCTGACGACTATGCCATTCAAAACGTATGCAATCATCTAAGGATAAAAATATCAAAAACAGTTCATGAAGGCATTAAAAAGATAATAAAATGGAAATATGTGTGTAGTGGTTGTCTGAAAGAGATGAACGATCCGGGAACCTGTAGTGTATGCGGCCACAATTCCAAAAAGATACCTAGAAAGAATTAAAAAGTTTTTTAATGACTTACTACCAATGCTTATAGTCCTATTATGAAAAAGGTTGTTGTGATGCCAGCATACAATGCTGGGAAGACCATTGAAGACGTTTTTAGTAGGCTTCCGGAAGACGCTGTCGAAGAGATTGAGGAATACATAATTATTGACGATGGAAGCACAGACGATACTAGAGAGAAGATTCAGAAACTTTCTAAAAAATTCAATATAAAACTCTTAGTACATGAGAAGAACAGAGGGTATGGTGCAGCACAAAAAACCGGTTATGACCAGGCTTTAAAAGAAGGTGCTGATCTGGCAGTCTTGCTTCATAGCGATGGACAATACGCTCCAGAGCTCATCAAGGAGATGATGGCGCCGATAGTAGAGGGTAAAGCAGATATAGTCGGTGGAAGCCGCATGCTTGGGGGAAAAGCATTGGAGGGAGGTATGCCCTTGATCAGATATTACGGGAATATATTCCTCTGTAAACTTGAAAACCTAATTTTTAGACTTGACTTAAAAACATATCATTCAGGATACAAGTCGTATAGCAAAAAAGCCCTTGAGTCCATCCCCTACAACAAATACAGTGATAGTTTTTACTTTGACAGCGAGATGCTAGTCGGATCCAAACGAGGTAAACTAGCTGTCGCTGAGATACCGATTCCAACAAGATATGCAGAAGAAGTAAGCTATCTGAATCCAGTAACATATGGTCTAGGAGTACTTGGAGTTATACTAAGATACTTATTAGGCCGGATCTGAAGGTGCTCTTCATGGAGAAAAAGGCGTTAGCAAACGAAGAACAAGTGATATTATTATTATTCATTATCTCGTCTTTTGTCTATTTTTCATCTACTAATGGACTATATGGTTCTAATCCGGGTAGCCACTATTCTCTTGTTAGATCAATGGTTGATAATCAGACATTCAAGGTGAATTCATTCGACATATTCACAGGATATATCGATTACGCCTTCTATAAGAATAATTCTTATTCAGACAGGGCTCCTGGATTAGCTTTTGCTGTAAGCCCGTTCTATATTGCAGGAAAGTTTATTCCAACAATGCTGCCAGTCCCATTCTATTTTATGGGTTGGGATGCGGGTAATCCTGCAGTCTTCTTTGTGTTATTATTTCCAGTCTTGGCCGGTGCTTTTTCTATAGTATTATATTATAAGATACTACGACTTCTTGGTGCTAGCATATATTCATCTATTATTACATCGCTTGTCCTGGCTTTTGGAACGATCTTATGGAAGTATTCTATGACTATTTATTCGCATAGTTTCTCAACCTTCCTGCATTTATCAGCCATTTATCTTATGTTAAAACTGAATGATCCAAGGAAACAGGTGTGGATTGCTGGCCCATTATTCTTTGTGCTAGGATTTATGGTACTTACAGAATATGCAAATATACTACTTGTCATAATAATCATCGGATACCTGCAATATTCAAAGAAGTATGAATTGCAGAAAATCACTACACTTGATAAGAGGTATCTTATTCCATTTATCCTGCTATTGCTTCCAATCCTCATAATACCCGCCTACAACTGGATAAACTTCGATAATCCATTCACTCCAGCATACCATTATTCTCCTCATCACCCATGGGTTGCAAAACTTAATGAATCATTATCCACGCCATTATCAGAAGGTCTTCCAGCCATGATCATAACCTCGCCAAAGATAGACGGCGGATTATTCGTACTAACACCAGTATTATTACTATCACTCTGGGGCTTCTACTACATGTCAAAGACCAATAAGAAAGAGGCAATACTCTTCGCATTATTGTTCCTCGTTCACCTACTATTCTATAGTAAATATAAGGCTTTCTCAGGAGGTGCTGTTCGAGACACACGATACTTACTGACTGTCACACCCCTTCTTGTCGCCCCACTAGCATTCTGGATAGATAGATTCCTAATGAAAAGAAAGCAGATTCTAGAAAAAGCCTTTTTCGATATGGTTATGTGGCTATTGATTATTGTCTCGATCCTCAATGTCATGGATGATGTTGGGACTGAAGAAGGCCATAATCTACGAGAATTCATTTTCCCTGCATTATCTCTATCTGAACTGAAGGTAGATCTCATAGATGTTTTCCCAAGCCTTAGAAGACTACCCGCATTCATCGGATTATTCCTAGTCGTCTACAGCATCATATCTTCCAGAATCAAGAGGCTCATCGGATTTGAATTAACACAAGAGACTGAGAGTAATTTCAATTCGATAATTGGAGGACTTCTTATCTTCGGCTTTGTATTAATTATCTTAACTTCGATCCAACCGATTGGCAAGGGTTTTTCGATGGGTGGATGGGAGTTTACAAGGAATAATATCGAATGGTTCCAATCAGATTTCCCAATACAATCTGAGGAAAATGCAATGATGGTGAGAGGAGTATTAGATGTTGAACCACTAGCACCAGTTGTATTGAAGGTGATTGCAAAGGATTGTATTGGAAAAGTCTTTGTGAATAAGAGGGCTGTTGGCGAGTTCAGAAACTGTTCAATATGCAAACACTGCAATGGAGGCAAAGTAGACTTGACAAGATTTGTCCTTCCGGGATTGAATAGTATAGGCTTTGAAATAAAAGGATTTGAAAACAAGACGGGTTTTTCAGTGGAGAAAGCAGTTACTTAATCTCTGCTTTTTCTTTTAGCATCAGATAAATACCAGCATATCCTGGAATTTCAATGACTTCACCATTTCCATAAGGACCGAATTTATTCTCCATCATCTGGAATTGACCGATATCATTTATTGCACGAATACTGATTTGCTCATCATTGAATACGACTGTGTCAACAAGCGGATTAAAAGAATCTATATTCTTGGCAACCCCGGCTTTTAACCCTGTGCCTCCGTGTAGCGTACCAGGAAGGCGTATAAGCCTCGATGTGTCTGGAGTCACCATCCTATCAGCATCCTCCACATATTTCACTGAATAATCAGCTATAATCCGCTCTTTTAACTTCGGCATGAATGAGAATAATGCATCCCATTTTCCCTTAACTAAGAATGACATGTATTTCTCCCGGTTCTTCACTATCTTAGATGCTTCCCTTGGACTTATACCATACAGGTCCCTCAAATCCTCTTTAGATGATCCTAGGATCTTTTCAGTAAGGTCATATATCCTTCCAGGCCAGCCTGGATCGCCTTTAATAGGCCCTATCGTTGTTCCTTCAGACATCTTGACTTTGCCACGCTTGTATGTCAATCCTTCAGGCGATTCATCAGGATGAAAGAAAAAATCAATGTCTAATCCACTACCAGTAACATAATCGATTATCTCACGCCTACCATCACCATCCAGACTACGATATTCTTCATTGAATACGTGTATGTGATATCCTTTGCTCCCTGAGAAATTTATTTTAATCTCATTGTCTGAGAGACCCAAGTCGTTTTTTAGAAAGTCTATCAAAGTGATAGCCTCAGTTTTAACAGCGTCTAATTCCACGGGATTTAATAATCCAATATCGCGGTCCAGGTCAAAAACAAGGTCTGCTCCAAGCCAGTTCTTATTTCCAATAGGCCTGTTTTCAGGGAATTCATAGTATGCGATTGAATAGCTGATATAATAGGGTGACTCGGTCTTCAAGTATTGATCGAGATCTCGCTGTGTTTTGAATCCTTTATGTCTGAACTTTATCTTGTCTTCGAGTGTTCCGACACCAAACTCGCGTTTATGTATTTCAGAAGGCTCCTTGACCTTGTTATTCCAATAGTATTCCTTGAACTTCTTCTTCAAGAAGACTTTCGTATCAGTGTTCATGATGATGTGTATTAATATGAAAACACAAGAGATAATAAACTCTATTCAATCTGATTTTTTCCTCACTATCCTCGTCCGCTTCCTTATCTGCTCGATTACTTCCTGTTCTAATGCTTGTTGATTATCTTTTAATTTCGGATCAATGCCATGATCAGCCATTTTTTTCTCTGATCTGCCTAGAAGGTATCCATAGGCCACTGAACCCCAGTCATATGTTTCTAAGCCAATAGCCATGCTGATGCCAGAGGATATTTTTCCTAGTCGGTTTTTCCCAGCCATCATCGCTTCTGTTAAAACATGCTCTTCAACTCTTGGATCAATCATTTTATCGGCCAGTGCTCGACCACGCCCAACCATGTCTGGATTATAGTATCTACC
>CAYREE010000069.1:0-11727 GCA_964423225.1 uncultured archaeon
GGATGTGGTATACGACAGCTTTACCGAAAAAAGGTAAGCCAATTAATGAAGTGGTTACTCAGAAGACAGAATAAGATGGGTAATCGTATTTAACTATATTAGATTCTGATCCATATAGAATTCAATCGCATCCTTAACAGCACATTCCAAGGATACTTTAGGCTTCCATCCCAACGCGTGTATTGCCTTGCTTGATTCATAGTATTTGAACTTGAATAATTCCTCGAATATCCTGGGAGTCATAATCTTTTGTTTTACACCGAACGAGGATAGGATGCTCGATGCTAGTTTAACTGGATGAACCGACTGCCATTGCAATCCTGTTGAAAAGCTCAGAGTAGAGGATAGACTCATTTGACAGTATATATCGTTCCCCCGCATTGCCCTTTTCCATCCCAAGAATCAGCCCTTCAACCACATCATCTACAGAGATCCAACTAGTCCCGCCAGAAGGGGCGAAAAAAATCCGGTTCGAGGCTATGTTTTTAATTAATATTCCAGAATTCAATGTCTTATCGCCCCGGCCATATACAGTTGCTGGATTTAGGATAACAGCATCTAATCCTTCATCTACCGCCTTAAGCACCTCTAATTCCGCAAATCTCTTTGTCTGAGCATATGGATTACTAAAGTCACGGACGTCATATTTCGAATCCTCATCTAGTATGATTAAAGGATCGTCTGATATGCCTATGGTCGCACATGCACTTACATGAACAAATTTTTCCACTCCTGCTTTGATTGATGCCTTCAGAATGTTTTTAGTCCCTTCAACATTAATTTGGTATAGTCTATCATAATCTGATTGATTGAATGATATGCTTGCACAAAGATGATAGACTTTATCACATTCTTGCATCCCGTCAGATAGACTTTTTGGATTAGTGATATCCCCCATCTTTTTCTCGACTGCTATCCCTTCAAGAAGTGGATGGCTCGAATTCTTCCGGGATAGTATCACCACATCTTCACCCTCCTTGACCAAGGAACGTATAAGATTCGAACCGATAAATCCCGTTCCGCCAGTAATAAAAACTTTCCCAGTCATTATTCATATCCCAATTTTTTCATAACTACTAGATTGTTTATAAAAAGGATGTCTGATAATCGATATTATTTGGATGAAGTTTATCACCATGAATAATTTTATTATGTTTAGACGATTCACTTGTACATCCTCTTCAGACCTTCCATCAAGTAGTTTATTTGATATAACCATTGATATTGCGATAAAAAAGGAATAAATGGCAGATGATATAAGATTTCCCTGGAGGATGAATATCATTGAAATACCCCCATATAACAGGATTATGAAGGGCATCAGTACCAATTGCAGAAATTTTGTGTAAAAAATCAATTTCCAACGAAAATCCGATCTCATTACAATAAATAAAAAACGGAATATCTCGATCAGATAGGCATTTGACTTCCTCAGCTTATGGGCTATCATTTCATGAAAATCAGTTGAAGACCTAAGCTCGACTGCTTTCGCCGTCTTTGTATAAACAACTTTATAGCCCATACTAGCCGCCTTAAAAGAAACATAGATGTCATCAGCAATCACATCATCTGGGAAATGACTGATAACACTCTTTCTAAAACCATAGCAACCTGCAATCACAATTGATGATGAATAATACAATGACTCCAATACACGGATCTTGTTGTGTATATCCCAGTACATTATCTCCTCAGGCATGCATTTTCCAGGATTAACATATGCACCAACAACCCCCACATCTCTTTTCTCTGAGAATACTCTCATAATTTGCCGTATACAATCCTTGGTCAACTTTGCATCAACGTCAGATACAATGACGAATTCCCCGTCCAGATCCTTGAGGATTTCATTAATTTGATGGATCTTCCCCGCCTTCTTTGATACAATAAACTCTATATTGCATTCGGAAATCCTTTCTGAGACTACTTTTTTAGTTGAGTCGGTCGAATCACCATCAACGATTATAATCCTTAGCTTTTCTAGAGGATACTCAAGAGAAAGGAGATTATCAATTTTCGAGGAAATCCTAACCTCTTCATTAAAACAGGGGATTATAAGAGTCACATCAGGAAGATCCTTGTCGGAGATATCTGAGGGTTTGATTGGAAGTATTCTTGAATATCTATCATATATTGCAAGTAGGAGCAGATAACCAGAATAACCCCACCAGATGAGCAACCCAATAGAAAAAAATAAAATTAACAATATTTCCATGATAGTTATTCCCAATATTGGGAAAAAAATTGTTTTTTCAGTTTGAAATGGAAAAATAAGTCGGTTATCCGATAATCTATCACTCAGTATAAATACAATGATAAGAAATTTGTATTGTATAATCAGTAAAAAAAAATGACAAACAAAGGGGAAAATTATTTATATCAGTTAATCGTATCAAAGAAATTTATCATATTACTATTATTTTTTGGTATTTTCATCCGAACATTGGACTTTGCATTAGATTACGGAATTACAGAAGATGAAGTAGGTTATTCAGTCATTCTCTATGATAACAACTTTCTCGGTCATGATAGAACAACTAGAATTTTCTCAAAGCTTTGCGGAACATATCCTCGGATGTTCAACATCCTCGAAAAGATTATGGTAGACAACCTAGGATACACCGGACACGTTCTAAGGACTCTCCCACTGATCGCAAGCTTCATAGGGATAATCCTCTTTTACTACCTTGCCACTGAATCATTAGACCGATTCCCAGCAATAATAGCTATTTCACTCTTTATTTTTTCATATCCAAATAGAATGCTTTCAGTAACTGGAAAACATTATATTATTGAGGCCTTAGTCACTATAGCTTTACTCCTTTATACAACACGTATGGTAAAAAATCCGCGTAGACATTCAATATATTTTCTAGGCCTCTTAGGCTTTATATGCATTTGGATAGCCCATACAACAATTTTCATAATAGGGGGTATAATTCTCTTTTTATGTTATGCTGGTCCTTGGAGCCAAAAAGACAAGCTAAAAAAGTTGGCAGGATTAACTGGTCTATGGGGATTCGGAATAATTGTATGGTATTTTGTCACAGTCCTGGGAATTTATTCATGTTATGATACTTGTGCCTATGATCTCGATGGGTATTGGGATAGTAAACAAGGATTTTTAAGTAAAAATCCCTGGAATTTCCAGAGCTTAAACAACTTAATAGATTACTTTTTAATAGAGGCTGGTAGTTTATACTATTATAAGCTGGATAGTGCAATTTTCATCACCATAGCAATCGGCTTTTTAATTACATATTCAAAAAAAGATTATGGATCGCTTTTGTTATGGATCACACCAATTGTATTAGTATTAATCGCCGCAAGCTTGAGATTATATCCGATCTATGGTAGGTCTATCGTATTCCTCTCACCTATCCTATTCATGCGCTCAGGTGATGGGATAAATAAGATATTCCGAAATGGAAATTCACATTCAACATTTAGTATAATTCTACTTATAATGATTTTTTTCTCTCTACCCGTGGGCATCTCTATATATGAGCTGATTGTTCCAAGAACGGCCACCTGGGAAGAAGGATATAGGTATGTCAGCACAAATAGGATTGACAACGATATTATATGGTTAAACAATGGAAATCCTGGGATAGTAGGGTATTATGAAAATATTCATGGAATGGATCTTGGAGAAATCCTTCATTATAAGTTTGAGAGTCGGTTGTCCATGTCGGATTATAGACATTTAAGGGAATCATTAGATGGAAGAAACAGGGTATGGATCGTTGAAATGAGACGGGGTTCGAGGACCGTAACGGGTAATGCCACAATAAATATGCTAAACATCATTAAAGAAGATTTAAAGTTGCCAGGAAGAGTATTATACAAAAAAAACGCGAGGGATTATTGGATTACATTATATGAGATTGAATCAAGAAAGAAGAAAGGGGATAAGCCTGGCCAAACAGGTGATTGAACCTCAAATCACCAATAAGCCAGATAAGTATACAAACACCATAGATTAATCAACGATGAGTGATTCCGCTAAGATTTCTATAATAGTCTGTATAAAAGAACCTAGCTCAAGAGACGTTATCAACTCCTGTATTGAATCTCTTAATAGATTAAAAAAAACCGATAAAACTCAGATCATATTAGTAGGGCATGAATTCAATTTTATAAACAATAAAGACGAATTATCGGGGTTTTCTCTTATTCCCCAGGAAGGAATATCGTTATTGGGGGGCCGGGATATAGGCTTAAAGAAAGCGACCGGAGAATTCATATTACTCCTTGACTCGAACCAGATGATAGATAATTATTTATTGGATGAGATGTTTGAAAAAATTGAGGGAGAGGATGTCATATGCATCAGACAAGAGGTTAGAAATCCTAGATCCTGGATACAAAGATTATATGCAGCAGATAGGAGATTAATCAATAAACAAGAGATCAAGGTTTATGATCCATCAATCCTCGCAGCACAGGGTGGTTCATTAACGTGCATCTACAGAAGGGATATGCTTAATGAAGCACTTCAACATATTCCCGAGTATATTAAAGAGGGGGTAAACTCTCATGATCATGCGCTCATAATGCATGAAGCGATAAAATTGACTAGTAGGATTGGCTATGTGGATGGTTTCATAAAAAGGATCGAACCTGAAACGTTCAATGAATTCTGGAAGATAAACACAAGATATGGTAGAGATGCTAGGGTAATTGTTAAAACTGGATATAAATCATTATTCAATTCCTATGAGAATCCACGGTTCAGGAAAGGAACATTTAAAGTAAATGATATCTCTGATAGTATCCAGTCGTTAATCCTTTTAGGATTAAAATCGATTCCGATACAATATGGATATCGAATAAGGAGAGATGATGGGAAATAAAGTACTTGCTATCGGATTAGACGGTGTCTCATGGGAATTGATAAGCCGGTTCGTCAGGGATAAAAAGCTTCCAAACATAGAAAAAGAATTTAAACAAGGAGTATCAGCCCCATTCTACTCAACTTACCCGATAAGTTCAGCATCATCTTGGTCAAAAATAGTAACCGGGAAAAACCCGGGAAAACACGGCCTATACGAGTTCATGAGGAGAAAAAAGGGCAGTTATGACTTGATGCCACTGAATTCTACCCATAGACAAGGAAAATCAATATGGGATATCCTAGGCGATAATGAGAGGAGATTATGCATAATAAACACACCTTTCACTTATCCCACTCCAAAAAAACTGAATGGAATAATGATAACAGGTATGATGACACCACCAGGAGTTGACGACTATACCTTCCCAAAAGACCTTAAGGAAGAAGTCGATAAAAGATATGAAATTGACATTAAGGAGGTTTACAAAGGCAATAACGAGAAAGGATTCTATAATGACCTCATGGAGGTCACAAATAAACGTGTGGATGTAGGACTTGACTTGATGAAAAAATATGAATGGGACTACTTTATGTTCGTCTTCACTGGAACCGACCGGATCCAACACTTCTTCTGGAAGTTCATTGATGAAAACCATCCTCAACACCCGAAAAAGAATGCACAAAAATATAAGGAAATGTTCATCGGGTATTTCCAGAGAATAGACGAATACATAGGTGAATTCAGGAAAACAGCAGGAGATGATGCTAATATGATACTTCTTTCTGATCATGGGATGGGCAACATGAACAAGCGAATACACCTAAATAACCTTTTAAGAAAACAAGGAATGCTAAAAATCAAAAGAAGCCTGATACCACAGATAAAGAATACAACATATTATGCAGGTTTTTCCCCATTGAATATCTTCAAATTAATTTCTAAACTCAAGATAAAGACAAAGTTCAAACCAACAACTGCCGACATGGACGGTATCCTGAAAGCCTTCTTCCTATCCCTTGACGACGTAGACTGGAAAAGGAGCATCGCATATAGTACGATGGGCATAGGCCAGATTTTCCTAAATCTAAGGGGGCGAGAACCACAAGGATGCGTTAAGGAAGAGGACTACGAGACAATAAGGGAAGAAGTAATAGGAATTCTTAAGTCATGTAAGGACGATGATACCGGAATAAGATTATTCAAGAACGTGTTTTCTAGGGATGATGTATATCATGGTGAAAATCTGGAGGATGCGCCGGACATCCTAGTTGAAGCGAACGAACCATACGGATTATTCACTAGATACTCATTTGGACATGGGAAGGTCCTTGATATGCCTCAAAGCATTTCGGGAACCCATAGGCTAGAAGGCTTCATCGCATTATCAGGACCAGATATCAATCCTGGATCAACTATAAAAAATGCAAGTGTGATAGATTTCCTACCAACCGTATTAAAGTTAATGAACATACCAATACCTAATGACATTGATGGTAGAGCATTATATGAAAAAAAAAGTCTTTATGAATAAATTACATAAATTATAAGATGAGAATATTTGAAAAGCTCAGGCTGGGAAATAGAATAATAACTGCAAAGTTAATGAATAAAAAAATCCCGGTTCTCGTTCAAATTGCAATCACCGACCATTGTAATTCGAGATGTAATTATTGCTGTTATTACGAAAGATTTGACCGGGATCCTTCAAAGGAAGAATTATTCCGTCTTATTGATCAACTTGCTGAAGCTGGAACAATCAGGATAAACTTGTTCGGGGGTGAACCGTTAACAAGAGACGATATTGGAGAAATTATAGATTACATTAAGAAGAAGGGAATCCACTGTTCAATAATCTCAAATGGCTACCTTGTTCCAGAAAAGATTGATCAGATAAAAGACCTCAACATGCTTTGCTTAAGCTTTGATGGTATAAAAGAAGCACATGATGCAAACAGAGAAGAAGGATCACATGAAAAGGTTATTAGAGCGCTAGACGCTGCACACGAAGTTGGAATTCCGCTTCAGATCAACCTTCCAATAACAAAAAATAATCTTGGTTCGATAGATTATCTCCTGGATATGGCAGATAAGTATAATTTCCTGGCATCTTTTCTGATATTACAGCACACGGATGATGTTACAGGTAATCCTGTTTCATTCACGCCCACGCAGGAACAATGTCGAGATACGATAAAAAAGATAATAAAATCAAAAAAAGAAGGTCGACGAGTCATGTTTAGCACAAAGACTTATGAGAAAGTCTTAGACTGGCCAGACTACAAGATAGATAAGATAATGAATAAAAAACCTGACTTCCCGGCCCCAAAATGTCAGGCTGGCAGTTATTTTTGTAATATAGATACTGATGGGAAAGTCTATCCCTGTGTGATGACTATCGGGGAAGTTGATGCTATAAGATGGCAGGATGGAGGTTTTCAAAAAGCTTGGGAACATATAAATGAACATGGATGCAAAGCATGTTTCTCACCATGTTACACTGAATTCCATTATCTTTTCTCATTAAATCCTAGGGTAATATACAACACAATAAAGTATATGACATATGAGAAGGGACTCATCTGAATGCCCATAAAAAAACCCTGAATGGTATGTCCTTGATGTATAATAGTTTTTTTATCAATACTTCGACCATTTTACCCCCTTAGAAAAGTTATTCGAAGATATTTTGTGAAGTCTTATAAAAACAAGATGCTTGTTTTTGATTATTTTCTCATACATCTAATTACTAGATATGAAGGTTGCTTATCGGAGTGTTCGAAAGAAAGATTTGAAGAGGGTGAATGAAATAGCCAACCAGGAAGAAGTTGCATTATACTTGAATTCAATTTTGCCGGTGACTATGAAGTCAACGAAGCAATTTTATGAGCTGACCCGGAAGAAGGATAAACACTGGCACGTGATAATAGCAGACGGTATCATTGCTGGATCGATTTTTCTCGACCAAAAAAGACAAAGATCAAAACAAGCACATGTTGCAACACTTGGCATATCAATTGCCAGCGAATATCAGAGTATGGGACTTGGAGACAAGGCGATGAAGTATATAATTAGACTCTCAAAGGAGCTTGGTGTAAAGAGATTGGATCTTGAAGTCATATCTGAAAACAAACGGGCTCAAAGATTGTATAGGAAGCATGGATTCGTAAAGGAAGGAGTGAAGAAAAAAGCGTATCGACAGAATAGAAAATACTTAGACGTACACGTTATGGCCAGGATATTGAAGTAGACTAGAACAATCTTTAATAATTTAGACTGCGTTAATCGTAATATGGCAGGCCAAGCCACACAGCAAGATCCATCTAGGCGAGATTTCTTAAAGGCTATTGGGGCTGCAGCAGCTGCAACCACATTATTACCAAGCTGTAGGCAGGCTACTGAACCAAGACTTGATGTTAATGAACCAGATACTGCATGGAATAAGATGAGGCGTGACTATGCAGACATGGATGCTCTAATCCAGGGCATAAAGGCTGGAAAAGTAGATGCTCAGACAGCATTCCTGTATCTTGCAAAGGATTCAGCAAGACCTGAGATCGGATTGTGTGAAGACTTCCATGTCACACATGACATAAGGAGAATAGGTCATTGGAGAGAGATGATAAATAAAAGACTCGTGTCGGAAAATGGTAGTAGACAAAAAACCCAAGACAATTTCAGAGAGATATCTAAAGTCATGTATGGTAGCAGAGATGATGGAAACATGGGATTATCAGTATCTTTAACACAATTTACAAGCGGTTTAGGATTAAGCCAAATGGAAGAAATGCAGACGCTCCATGAAGCATTAGATGATAAGAAAGGCGTATGCCAGACATTCTCAGAGCTTATGCGAGTACTCACAGATGGAACTTATGCACAAGTCGGTGTTCAGACTTATAAGGGACATGTAGTACCTGAAAGAAATAATGTGTATTATGAGACAACGGCAAGAGGACAGCAATTAAGGCGAGGGGATTTTATCAGAGCAGCAGGTGCTAGGGGAGTACGCATCAATCCGAGAGCGCATCTTAGACCCCCTAAAAACCTTGGTGAAGAATTTGCGATAAGTCTTTGGAATCGGGCAGTAGTATTTTCAAATACTGGTAAAAGTGATCTAGCCTTAGCCGATGTTGAACGGATCGGAAAACTATTCCCAGACCTTGCTGAAAACGACTGGCTGAAAGGAATATGCCATCAGAAGATGGGGGATCCAGAAACTGCGCTAGATAGCATTATGAACAGCATCGAAAAAGAGCTCGGGAAAGATGCACGAGAAAAAGTAGAAAAAGCTGGGATACTTGTTAAGAATCAAGCTAAAATCTTGAAGATTGCACTAGATGGTGATGTTGATTATTCAACTGCATCAGTGGGACTTCATGATGCTGAAGGAGCATTACGAAGGCTTGACTTAGGATCTGGTCAAGGGCGAAAGATTATGCTTGAAAAGGATGAGGCAGACGTTTTAAACGAATTATATTCCAAGAGGGGGACTATGGAGGCTGTGAGAGAAACTGAGTTTGAAGTAACCCTGGTTGAGAGATTGAATAGGATGAGAGGAACTGCCTTTGAAGCTGTTAATTATGATGGAGCAGGACGCTTATGTAACCTTTACGGATACGGACAAGAAGCTCTCTCATGGTATCAGAAAGCATATGATTATGATGAAACCCATAAGACAAGCACTAATCCAAGGGAAAAAAGAGCAGACTGGGAGAGGGCAGCATCCTACAGAGATTGGGGTGAAGTCATTGAAAATTGTGCTATCGCTCCTGAGGGAACTAGAAATCCAGATGCATGGAGGATGGATCAGGCAATGGAAAAATACGACTCATCAATCCAGATTCTCGATAGTCTAGTCGATCCATCCCAGAGAAGCTTTATTGGAAGATCATATCATAGTCGAGCTAAATTGCATTGGAAGCTTGGCGATCCATCCCTAGCACTCGCTGATGCAGACAAGGCACTTGATGAAGGAGTGGGACTAGCCAGGGGAGAGCTGATACTTGACAAAGCGAAATACCTACATACTCTTGTCAGAACCGATGAAGCCATGACTTGGCTCAACCAGCATATCAAGCCAATGGACAGACAACAGGGTATTGAAGAACAATTCACATCAAACACTTTCAGTTTGTTAAGTACCCAGATCAAGGAAGAGGGTATCAGAACCTCACTATCAAATCATCAGGATGAATACTACTGCTACCGGGCACAATGCCACCAGTCTAGGGGAGATGAAGAAGAAGCTGTAAAAGACCTTACGATGGCAGTGGTCTGGGCCCACGCAACAAAACAAGAATCCAAGACTGGAAAATATATGATGGCATTAAATGGATTAGGACAATCTTTAGGCGATGACAATCTTAAAAGAATTGTGAGAGAAAGGATTGACGCATTGAATCAGGGACAGTAAAAAGATGGCAAGCATTCAAAAGCAGACAGGCAAATCCCCAGTAAGAAAATGATAGTCTAATATGTATTATTATAATTTATTTTTCAACTAATTAACAGACAGAAAATATCTTATATACGATATGGACATGAATACTGAGATGGTGGGTATAGGAGAATACAAGCTGATAAAAGAAGGAATACTTCAATCAATAGGATTGGGCTCCTGTGTAGGAATATGCTTATGGGATAATACTACAAAGATTGGAGGCCTCTGCAGGATAATGCTAGCTTCTTCAGGTGGTAATTCAGATAAAGCCAATCCATACAGATATGCTGACAGGGCGATCGAAGCGATCATAGACGAGATGCAGGAAAAGGGTGCAGACAAAGAATCGATCAATGCAAAGATATTCGGTGGTGCGAATCTCTTCCCTAATTCCCCGAAAAAAATAGGGGAATCAAACATCAATGCTGTAAGAAACGAGTTAGACAAGAAAAAAATCCCGATAATAGCCGAGGACGTCGGCGGCAATGAGGGCAGAACCATAGAGTTTGAGACAGGAACAGGCAAAGTCAAAGTCTGCAAAGTATTCGGTGAAAAAAAAGAGTATTAAAATGACAGACAAATACTATAACCAAAAAGGGGGCAGAGAAGACAATATGAATGGAAAGCACACTTTCGTATCAGAAATAATGATCAAGGACGTCATATCCATCCCGACTACTTCAGACATCAAACAAGCGTCAATGAAGATGAGCGAAAAGAACATTAGCTCCATAGTAGTCACAGACGACGGTATTCTAAAAGGAGTAATAACAGAAAATGACATAACCCAGAGGATAGTAAATCAGAATAAGACGCCAAGCCAGACGAATGTCACAGAAGTAATGACAGATAATGTAATGACAGTATCCCCAGATACTCTGATAAGTGTCGCAGCAAAAATGATAAAGGACAACGACTTCGCGATATTACCAGTCGTTGACGGGGATAAACTGATTGGTATAGTATCAAGGACCGATACGACAGGAGCCCTCGGATCCCTTGGATTCTTCAGGAAAGTCGCCGACGGCATGACAACAAGAACAATAACCATGGGGAAGAGTGAAACAATATCCAAGGCAGTTGAAGTAATGGCAAGAGAAAAGATAAGCTCGTTAATAATCATGGAAGAAGAAAAGCTTGTAGGTATACTAACAGAAAAGGATATAATGTCCAAGATCGCGGCATTAGAGAAAAACCCCGACGAATCCAAGATATCGGATATAATGACAACACCCGTAGTTACCGTAAGCCCAGAAACATCAATAAACAGGGCAAACCAGATGCAGAGAAAGGGTAGATTCAGGAGAATGCCAGTCATAGAAAACGGAAGACTTATCGGAATAATCACTGAAACCGACATTCTAAGGATGATAAACCAGATCAACCAGGAATACGAGAGCCTTAAAAACCTTGCGACAAAGGGATTAGCAGAAGCTGCAAAAGCACTAT
>CAYREE010000070.1:0-11700 GCA_964423225.1 uncultured archaeon
GTAGCATCGTTTCTTAATCGCAGTGGAGTGAGGGAAGGCTTCAAGACTGGAATAATCTCTGGAATACTGGGTTTTATTTTTACTGTTTCATTTATTTTTTATTCTGGTTTTCTCACTAGTATCGCTTCTAGCATGTGGCTGGTGATAGGATTGTCTTGGGGTTTTCTTGTATTGAATATTCTTGGATTATTATGTTCTGGTATTGGTGGAGTGTTAGCTGGCGTGTATAAGGAATTTAATATCATTGTAAATCCTCTTTTAAAGACCTTTAATAAGATAAATGTTGAAGGTTTAACCTATAAGATCTGTCCAGACTGTGGTTTGGGCAATTATGATTCAAACATCGAATGTGTGGAATGCAATGGGGTGTTTTATGAAAAATAGGATCTTCCAGATCCTATGTAAGAACAGGTTTTTGATCAATGTATCTTTTATTATTTTTATATCTGGTTTGACAGCCGGGATAATATCTTATGATCAGGTTAAGGAGGGTATACCCTCTTTAATGGAGACTGTTTACTCAGGGATTATCTCTGAGAGTGTGTATGCAACAATTATTAATGTGATCATCCGCAACCTATGGGCTTCTTCAATAATTACTGTTCTTGGCATCACAGTCTTCTTGTCGGGAATATTATTATTCTTTAATGGATTTATCCTTGGAGTGGTGATAAGGTTAGCGTATTCTAATGGTTTAAACCTATTAAATATTATCCTTGGTATCATACCTCATGGTTTATTTGAGATTCCCGCTTTGTTAATATCTGCTTCAGTTGGCATGCGTATGGGACTGGAATTGATAAGGTCGCCGCCAAAGGAGAGGATTAAGAATATTTGCACTAGTATCAAGGAAGCGTCTCAAGTCTATTTGACTATAGTTATACCGCTTCTCATATTAGCTGCTTTTGTTGAGATCATGATCTCAAGAAATCTAATCCTTCTGAAAATAACTTTATAATTTTTTTTGTATTACAAATCCTATGTTTTAAGGAGTACACTTGGATAGTATTGTGCCAACTCCTGCTATAATAAAGCCTAGTAGTGGGATGCAGCAGCATCCTCCTTGGAAAAGGCCGTCTACAGTACTTGATTCTATATACGCGTCTTCTGGCATATCGAGGAGGTCGTATTTTACAGAGCCGTCTGATTGGATCACACCACCCTTCTGGTCTGTTACCTTGCCTGGCATCTTCACGATATAATCGTATACTACGCCCTGCTTTTTGAGTTCTCTTAATGTTTCTTTGTCTGATGCACTCATTTTTTGCCCTGACTGGTCGCTCTTTATGTCAAAGCCTCCAGATGACTTTAAGATGTCTAATCGGTATGTATCCCCTTCTATCGTCAGTCCATTATTCTCCCGGTTCTCTATCTTTCCTGTCAAGGTGATTTTTTCTCCATCGTATTTGCAGGATGTGTCAGTCCAATCTCCACTTGTCGAAGTCAATCCTTCACACGGATCTTTTCCACCTTGTGCTAATTGTTGTGAAGCATTCAAGGGGCGTATTATCATTACAATATCTGATTTACCTGATGCGTGTATCGTCTCTTTGACTGTGACTTTAAAACAACCTGACAGAAATATTACGATGGCAACGAGCAGTATAATCTTTTTATTATCCATCAATAATCACAACACAATACACTACTATAGATACTATTAATATAATATTAATATATCTGGTTGAAATGAGGTTTTATAATAAAATTATGTTGGGATTGATCAATATCATTCTTCTTATAACATTCTCGTCTGCAGACTGCATCCTTGTAGACCATCGTCATACAGACATATCACAGATCCCTGATTTTTGGCTTGAGAAAGCTAAGGATTTGACAGTCCATTATGCGCATACCTCGCATGGATCACAGATAATCGATGGCATGTATGCTCTAGAAAAGGATAATCCAAAATATTCTATTGCAGTAAGAGAAAGCGGTAGGATAGGCTTGCCTAAAGCCAGTTCCACTCCCTCCTTGAGGATATATGATGGAAATCCCGGTGACACTTATATTGAACCGGATGGTTATTGGGAGTCTCAGGATGGATTACGAAGGACAAGAAAGGTCGCGGATACCGGCGACTATGATTATTCAATGTGGTCTTGGTGCGGCCAACAGTCTGATAACTCTGTGAGGACAGTCAACCAGTATCTTAATGCATTAGACCAGCTAGAAAAAAAATATCCAGACATGCGGTTCATATACATGACTGGTCATACTGATGGTGGAGGTGGGAAGCTAAAGAGGAACAATAATCTTATACGACAGTACTGTGAGGATAATGATAAAGTATTATTTGATTTTGCAGACATTGAATCCTGGGATCCAGCGGGAAAACAGTATCCCTATACCTCGGATGAATGTGGATGGTGCAGGAAATGGTGTAAAAAAAATCCGGGAGACTGCCGGGATCTAACAGATGATTGCGCTCATTCTCATCCCTACAACTGCAAGCTCAAGGCCCATGCTTTCTGGTGGCTTATGGCAAGGTTAGCTGGCTGGGATGGTATTGGGGATGAGCAACCTGATAATCCGCCAACTACATTAAAACCAACAACCACTATCCTCAAAGCATCTACAACAACAATATTCAAATCTTCTCTAGGGAAACCAAGAGTCACAACAACATCATCTACTATCCAGAAGGAATACATTCAAAAACCTGATATGGGAGATGGTGATAAGCCTGGATTAATTGAAGGTATTGTCAATTGGATCCTTGGTTTATTCGGATTAAGTTAATTATCCTTTCGCTAAATATGTTTACATGAGATCAATTATCGTTCTCACTATCCTATTGATTATACTCTCTGTTGGATGCATCAATGGAAGATCATCCACTCACAAGTATTTCGAGTCAGTCTACCAGGCTCCTGGTTGTAGTCAAGGCTTTTGTTTTGACGAGTACCTAGTCTTAGACGATGGGTTAGTATTCAGAAAGACCATAGACTATCAAGGGATGCGGGAAGTATCGTTCTGTGAGGCTAAAACTGATATGTTTTCAAGCCTCTTAAAAGAATTGGAGGATAATCTCCGTAAGAACCGTATGATAGAATGCAATGGCTGTAGTGTATACCATTTATTCTACCATAATATCAAGGATACTCGTTATTCGAGCGTGCCTGTATCTGACGCAGCATTCGAATCAGGTTTCCATAAACGACTAGCTAAATTGTGCGATAAAAATGTTAATCATGAGTTGATCCATCTCATATATGGTAAAGACACGAAATACATTGACTATCATATATTCTCCAATAATCTTGTAGTATACGAGGAATTCGGATTAAAGGATGGAGAGCTCCTTGACGCAAAGGTCTATGAGATTACTAGTGTGGAATTCGAAGACCTAAAAAAATTGTTTTCAAATGATTTCTACAATTCAGACACCCTGAATAATTGCCCTGAGAACGGATTGTTATATGGATACATAGAAACAATACAAGATGGAAAGCATGGAGAATATTTCACCTGTGGAGATTCAACTCCTGCCGGAAAAATATTCAATAAGCTTAAGGAAAGGTTAAAATGAAAAAAATATTCTTAACAACATTGTTACTGGTGGTACTCGCATGTGGAAGCAGCGCGATCGTTGTCCTACCCCCCGTAATCTATATCGCATCAATATCAGTGATATCCGTATTTGTGAAACTGATTATCCTATTATCCTGTTGGATGGCTGTCCAAGGATTTGCTTCAAAGAAGATATTCGGAAAGTCACTGCACACAATCATAGGATTTATAGTTCCCTCAATCATAAAGCTGCTTATAATAGTATGTCTGACAATCACTGTCACAATTCTCCTTAATCCAATCGAATTAATCGAAATACTACACGCTTCAATCATTGTCTCAATAATAATCTTAACACTTCTCCTCCTAACAAACTATCGTAGACTCAGAAACTTGGAGAGGAAGGCCAAGCCAATAGGTTCTATCTTACTCTATACATTCTTGGTTTTTGTGATATCCTTGCTGTCGATCAAGTCATCTATTGTCACAACGATACACTCTTCCCCGTCTGTGGGCGATCACGTAGCTGGCGAAACTGAGGGATTATTAGACGTGATTACACCTGCTAAAAGTATGATGAGAAAAGGGATGGCCGCCCCTTCCGAATATATGGATTATGAGCAGGAAGAATACAAGGCAGTCAAACGAGTCCAACAAATATGGCTTATCCCTATCAAAGAGGGTCAATGCATCCTTTCTATTATTCGTGATGGAATACGACTTGATTCGCTTAGGTTCACTCCTGAAAAGAATTGCTTTAAAGACGATGTTTTTGGGCTTGATAGAGTCTATTGTCCTATAGAAGTCGGCATAACCCAGATACGGGAAGAAGGTAGCCTAATACTTGAGGGTTCTGGCAGTTGTCCAGGAAAGATTATGGTGGATGTTAGTAAAGAAGGTTTTAAAGTCATTGAGTGAGAATGAAAGGAGCAGGTATACTATTGAATGAACTTGAAATCGAAAGGTTGTTAACTGATAATATTCTATTTCATGGAGAGTCTATTGTTGTTGCAAAGAATGAGAATTCAGAGCTTGTGAGAAAGGTTAAACCCTGCAATAAGGAATTCTTCGATAAGATATTCAACCGTCATCTATGGGACTTATATGCGGAGTTATCCCTGGCCTCTCGACCATATGATTCAAGATATCTTGTGTTCCTGAATAATGAAATGTTTTTTGTTGTAAATACTGGTCAAAGATTCTTATCGTCAATAGGACTTGAGCATAAGTATATGCTGGTTGATGGTAAGATATTTGAGTATACTCCCCGCAATTTAACCAATCTTACATTCATGTTAGCGGAACCGTTAGAGCTATTTAGGAATGCATTTAACGTATCTCTATCAGCATTAAAAATCAATTCCATGCTCAAATCATTTGAAAAACACTATGATGACTCCTATTCATACTGGATGAAGTATCATGCCGATGATTTGGAAGACCTGCCATTAATAGTGAGTTCTGCATTGGATGGTGCGTTCAAGTCTATGAGATATTCTCTTTTAGCGACTATCGCTCAATCTATAGGGATAAGGTTTGGAAGGATGTTTCCGGTTGAGGAAAACCTGGTTGAATCGATTATTTCAGATGTGAAGACTCTTAGTCTCAAGGATTTCATTGTGAAACACGGGTATTATTCTTTATCTCCTTATGATATCTCCAAACCATCTCTTGATGAGGATGTTTCGATTATTAATCTTGTTAAAGATATTCCGTCATCATCTGAGCCATTCTTCATCCTAAGGGAAAACGCTAAGATATGTTGTTCAATGTACTTGGATATCATAAGGAAATGTTTTCAATCTTTTGGGGAGAGATATTCTATTGGAGCGGATGTATTCTATCTATATCCAAGCGAACTCTCATCTCATCCTGATGTTAATGTAATTAGAAAGCATTGTAGTCAACGTAGAACTGAATTTGAAAAGAGTCTTAGTATATCGCTTCCACCAAAGATAATCTTTATTGATGGTAAACCTTTTTTTGAGGATTATCGAATAGAGAGCATTCAGGGTGTCAGTGCAGGCGCACCTTCAAGTATTGTTGGAGACATAGTGTTCATAGATTCGACTGAAGATTTGAAGAATATAGAATCTGGCGACATCATTGCCTCCAGGCATCTGTCTCCTGATCTTGTAGTCTATTATAACAAGTGTGGGGGAATCATAAGCGAGGTCGGCGGAAAACTGGCTCACGCAGCAATTGTTGCACGCGAGATGAATCTACCCTGCATCATCCAGGTCGAAGGATTCAATAATCTCAGAGAGGGATTAAGGGTGAAAGTAGATGGGAGGACAGGTAAGATAACCGTTATCAAGGAATAACTTAATGTTATAACTAGGATGAATAACAACATAATCAATCTCTTGTTAACATTTATACTACTAAGCAGTAGTGGTTCTGCTCAATTAGCAGATTCGCCATGGCCAAAATTCAGACGGGATGCGAGGCAGACGGGATTAAGTCCTTTTGATACAAGTCATGTGGATGGGTCATTGAAATGGAGTTTTGACACTGGTGATGCTATTGAATCCTCTCCCGTGATTGGGGTGGACGGTACAATCTATATAGGTTCTCATAACGGCATACTATATGCGATCAATCCTGATGGATCGGAGAAATGGCGTTTTGATGCTGGCCCACCAATCTATGATGTGCGGTGGAACGTCTCGAAATCGATGATGGCTACACCCGCCATCGCAGAGGATGGTACAATCTATATTTATTCTTCCGCCAACTACTTGTTCGCGTTAAATCCTGATGGGTCTGAAAAGTGGCGTTTCTATGTCAAATGGGGGAATGATTTCTGGTCTTCTCCGACAATAGGTTCTGATGGGACGATTTTTATTGGTTCTGCTAGGTCGCAAGAGGATAAGGATTACGAGGGTGGATTACATGCAATTAATCCTGATGGCACCGAGAAATGGTTGTTTTCTGATGATTCTGGGGTTACTTCAACTGCTGCGATAGGTTCTGATGGCCACATCTATTTTGGGGGTAATATTGCACATCCAAGCGGGCAGGGTAATCTTGGTATAATCTATGCTTTAAAACCTAATGGTGAACAAATATGGAATTATACTACGGAAGCCTGGATGGAATCATCCCCATTGATTGCGGATGATGGGATAATATATTCTGGTTCTGGGAGAGATGCGCGTGTTTATACACTCGATGGGGACGGGTCATTGAAATGGTTTTTTCAGGCGGAAGTTGGTTTAAGCTCGGTACCAATACTCGGCGTGGATGGGACAGTCTATGTTGGAGCATGGGATTGTAATATGTACGCTCTTAATCCTGGTGGAAGCGTGATATGGAAATATAAGACTCCAGATGCTTTTGAAGGAATCATATCGTCTCCAGCAATCGGTAGTGAAGGGACAATATATGTCGGCTCTAATAGCGGGAATTTCTATGCCTTCTATCCGAATGGATCAGTGAAATGGACGTTTGAGACAAAAGGTTCTGGCATAGTGTCTTCTCCAGCCATAGGTGCTGACGGGACAATCTACTTCGGCTCCTGGAATCATAAACTCTATGCGATTGGAGGACCTGGTGAAACGCTTATAAAAGATGAGAATACTAAAAGACAGGCTATTCTTATTGCTAATTCGATTGATGGGGAGAATATTGAGGGATTAAGAGAATCTTATCATCGGAGAGAATTTAAGTTAAAGGATATTAAGCCAGTCGATTTTGATGAATATAGACGAGAATCATTTATCGTTATTCTTGGAGGGCATAATGCTCCTGAAGGAGTCGATAGAATAGTCTCACAGCTTCTTGATGAAGATGAAAAAAAATACTTAGAGGATGAATGGTCTGCAAGCAAGGTTTTCATAAAAAAAGATGTTTGGACTGAGGGCCAGAGAATATTCATCTTCGCAGGACATGAGGCAAGTCAGACCCGGCAAGCATGGATTAACTCAATTAACAGGGAGCAAGGTTATGAACAACATAATAAAATCTATTGATTGATCATCATGATTTCTTTCTCAGCTTTCGATATATTTTATCCAATAGTATGAAGAACATCGTTGTGATTCAGACTCAGATTGCAGTTCATCTCAACAATGCTCATCAAGTGGATGCTATTCCAATTGTGAGGAAGTATACTGCCCTGGATGCGCTCATATAGTCAATCATCAGTGTGTACAATATGAATGCTGTTCTGATACTGATTGTGCTACAGGATACAGGTGTTCTGGTCACCAATGTATAGCATCCCCTGTGAAGGTTGATTTAAGCATAGAGCCGTCATCCGTAGAAGTCGACTACTGCATGAAATCCACTAGCGTAGTAGCTATCGTCCGAAACAACGGTGACAACACAGTATCCTGCCAAATCCAAAATCCAAGTGGGGGCTGGCAGAACCTAGGATCCATACATGCAGGTGGAAGCCAACAATCCGCACCCATGTCAATAACGGCTGGCATGGCCCAAAGCCGGGATACATATCCGATAAACATCAAATGCACCGACCAACACGGAGGTGTAGGAACAGATGGAAAATCCCTGACAGTACACTATAATGTTGAAGCTGAATCCTCAATGGATGACGCCCGCAACTCCATAAACAATGCAAAAGACGAACTAAGAACTGCTGAAAACAAGGTTACTGAGGCAGGCAATATAGGCGCTGAAATCACCACCGCCAACGGCCATCTAAAACAAGCAAAAGCTAAGATCGATAGTGCAGAATCCACATACAACCAGGCAGAATCATCATGCTCAAATGGAGACAGCAATTCAGCGAAAAACCAGGCATACAATGCAAAAACAACGGCATACGATGCAAAAAACTATGCCACAAATGCAATAAACGCTGCAGCAGAAGCTGTAAAAAAGATACAAGAAGCTCGAAATGAAGCTAATAACATGATAAACGATGCAGACACAACAATAGAAAAAGCTAGAACATGGATAAGCCGAGGTGAAGTCTATCTTACTAATGCAAGCGATATACTAACAGTTGTATACCCAGACGGAAAATGGGATCGTAAATCAAACAAATTAGGCGCAGAAGCAAACAAGGCGACAGCGGAAATCAATACTGCCAGAGACTGCTTGAGGGACTCTGAAACACTCCTATCTAAAGCAAACCAAGAATTCCAGTCAAACAACTACGACCAAACAAAAAATTACGCCAGCCAAGCAAAAAACAACGCCCAATCATGTGCATCAAAAGCAGAAAATGCGGCTGAACAACTCTATGCAACCGTTGACATGGCCAACATAGCGTCAGTCGCAATCTCTGAATCCCGCGATCACGTACTCCGGACCAACACAATATACAGCGTCCTAGACAAGATGGTGAAAGGAGCCAGAGGAACCACAGACATGAGCTCAGTAGAATCCGCAGTCAACTCCGAGAAAAACAAGATAGACACTGCTGAAACACTCATGGCCCAGGCAAAACACCAGTTCGGAGCAGGTGAATACACAAATGCAAAAGACTCCGCCATCCAAGCAAAAACCAAGGCCTCAGACGCAAAAAGCAGGCTGGACACCGTGATAGGCCAGATGACTGACGTAATCCAACAATCATTAGACACCAGATACAATGAACTCGAAGAAAAACTAACACAAGCCAATAAAAATGTCATGGAAGCATCAAAAACATTTGCAACTGGAGCTGGTGAAATCACCAAAGGCCAAGAGGATTTACGGAACGCCGACATAACCATCAAAGAAGCAGGGAAACTCATACAACAAGCAAATACCAAAACAGATCCCAGCGAATTCTCAACACTCGCCTCAGATGCATTCAACAAACTCGCTGAAACAGAAGCTAAAATACAATCTGCTGAAAGCCACGCGAGCAATGCCGAACTTCAGGCCTATGCTAAAATAGGGGCTGCTGGAGCAACGGTACTGGGTGTAGGTGGTGGAGGATTCCTCTACTGGCGGAGAAGAAAAAAGAAGAAGCCCGGGAAAAAAGAGAGTAGAGCTGAGAACAGCATCCACAAGGAAAAGGAGGATGACATAGAATCATCATGTCCTAAATGCAGCAAACCCATTAACCCTGATGATAAGTTCTGCCAAAACTGTGGGATGAACTTAAGAAAAAAGAAAAAGAAGAAGAAAAAACCTAAAATTCCAAAATGCCCGGTATGTAACAAGACAATAAGGCCAGACGATCAGTTTTGTGAAAACTGCGGGGTAGAAATAAACAACAAGAATACAAAGAAGAAGGAACCCGATATCCCGAAGTGCCCGGTATGCGACAAAATAATCAATCCAGAAGACAAATTCTGTGAAAACTGCGGGAGCAAGCTAAAGAAGGAGAAATAAAATGCCATACTGTCGTGAATGCGGTGAAAGGATAAAAGAAACCGTAAAATTTTGCCCGAAATGCGGGTCAAAGAGAGAATCATCTGAATTAGTACACGCTGGAGATATCAAAAGAAAATTCGAATTTCGTAAAAACAAAATACTAATGACCCTGGGAGGGATATTTTTTATAATAATATTAATAGGGATTACTCTGGGAGGATCATTATTCCTCTCGATGGAAAACGACTCTGGAACAACTACTACAACAAGCACTACTACTATCTTTCAGAAAATAACAACTGTGACAACGATATCAACTACTACTACATTCCGAAAATACACTCCAACTACATTTAAGGAAGGTAGAGAGATGATACTAACTGGTAACTTTACAACTCTTTCACCGGCGTTTGTTGATGATATCCAAATTAGTGCAATAGAGGTGCAATTAGATACAAATGGAAAAGATGTTTACTGGGAGGGAGCATTATTAAATATCTCTAAGAAAAATAATACCTCAGAAGGAATTACACTCTTTGTAGGAACCGATAAAGATTTCGTGGAAAGTTCATATGGTTACAAGTTCAAACTTAATCACCTGGTATATAATGGGATAAAAGCTGCGGGAATTGTTCTAGATATAAAAAAACCAGACGATATAATTGTCCAAGTACAAATAATACGAAAACTAGAATTTTGGAATCAACAAACAACTACGACAATATCTAATTCTCAGAAGGAGTTAAGCAAAGCAACTGTAGAGTGTTATGATGATATCTGTGTTGGAATGCGTTGTTATACAACCTACCCGATAACTGATTCAACGAATTATTGCTATAATGATACAATTGTTTTCAGAAAGAGCAGAAAATTTGTATGTGTTTTTGGGCATTGGAAACTACAGGTTGATGATAAAATAATCAATAAATGTACAGAGAATGAAGTATGTAATGATGGAAAATGTGAATCTTCAAGTGAAATAAAGTTATATGACGGTCCATTATCTTGGACTACTGGACCGGCTACACCAGGTCTTTGTGGTGGTGGAAAGTGCGGTCATGATGGTCCGGAAGGTTTTGAGGGGGGTTTCATGCCATATGGCTGTGATGGTTGTCCAGATTTTGAAATAGAGCTAGGCGGAATAAAATCCTGGATTAAGGAGCAATCAAAAACAGCAAAGATTAGGATATATTCATCTTCTTTAGACTATAGTGGAGTAAATGTTCAAGCATACATAAACCAAAAATTTATTGGCAACATTAAATTAAAAAAATCTTCAAATGAAAAATCGTATAATTTTCAATGGGCTGAAATAATCTCCCCATCTTCAAAATTTGATGAATATTCAAACCATTTGACCTTAAAAGCGAATGAATGGTATGCTATCGGAAATGGAGATTTAGGAAAACCTATGATAATTATTGAATTCATTGAGGTGTAATAATGCCATTTTGTAGGGAATGTGGGGTAGAGATAAAAGAAATCGCCAAGTTCTGTCCGAAATGTGGAAATCCAAGAAAAACAAAAGTTCAAAAGAATGAAATACCTTATCTAAGCTTTTTGAAAAATAAAAAACAAATAATTATAACTGGGGCTATTATCATACTTCTAATATTGTTTATAGGATATGTCAATAAGATATCCATGATTTTACCTCAGAAATCATCAATGAGTCGAACATCAACTACCACAATTCTAAAACAATTCGTATGCAATCCTCCATATATAAACTTAGGTAAAAAATGTTGTCTAGATAAGAATAATGATAAATTATGTGATAAAGATAGATCAGGGATAATCCAAAATACATCCACTTCTACTACAATTAAAGTATGCGATATTTCCCCTACATTATGGACTGACCCCCTGTTAGTATACCATTAGGTTGGCAACTTTATATTTGTGGTT